>NZ_MJIQ01000113.1:0-633 GCF_001878775.1 Acinetobacter sp. AR2-3 | reverse complement strand
AATAGTTTGTGTGTGAGAATGACAGTATCACAAGATAGATCTACACGCGTAAGATCGTCGGCAGCGTCAGATGTGTATAAGAGACAGGAATAAAAATTAAGCAATCTATTTAATTATAAAATAATAAATTATATATAAAAAGTCTAAATAAAATAAAAATACAGGTTTTGATGTGGTAACAAGCTTTTTTTGATGTAGTAACATAGGCCAAGTATATAAAATGATCAAAAGTACGGACATGTACCATACACTTGATCAAGATGAAATTTATTTATTGTTTTTATGTATAATAGAAATGAATTTATTAATATTTATGATAATTAAAAGGAAGATGAAATAATATTCAGTTTTTGAATATTTAAATAAGAGTGGTTATATATTTAGTATAATAGATCTCTTGCGAAAGTCGTTATTGCAAGTTCATCCGGTTTACCAGTGCAGCGATTAAGTTAATGCGTAAACCGAATCTTTTCCGTCTATTTCGATAGCGTTCACTTAGTATTCTAAATCTTTTCAATTGACTGTTAATATGTTCGATTACAACTCGTATTTTTCCAATCATTTTATTGTAATTTTTCTCTCTGTTTCTTATACACATCTCCGAGCCCACGAGACCGATCAGTATCTCGTATG
>NZ_MJIQ01000112.1:0-1197 GCF_001878775.1 Acinetobacter sp. AR2-3 | reverse complement strand
CTTACGATACGGTTAAACAAGCGAAACAATCAATTGCTGAATATTTGGATTTTTATAACATGATACGTCCTCATTCAAGTTTGAATAAGGCAACACCGGATGAATTTTATGATCAACATTTACTAAAAGTAATGGCAGCATAATTTAAATATTTAGAGCGGATTTATCACTTATAAAACTGAATTGAGTGGTCTAATTAACGGAACCACATTACTGACTACTTTTTTTGTTATGATAGCGCTTTTTTAAAGGGCTGCGTAACTTCAGTCAATAACTTACTCAATCTGCTGTAATATTATATGAGAGCCACGTCCTATAGCCGGACGTGACCCAATCAGTGTTACCTAGCGCTGTACTGGCTAATATCTTCAATATTGTTCGTTTGCTTGTTTAATACTAGCATAAGGCGCGGTACTACCGTCTTTTTTTATCAGCATAATAGTATAAGGACTGAATTGATCACCCTTTTCCATGCCTGGACTACCCATTGGCATACCCGGTGTGGCTAGACCAATAGCGTCTTTGGGCGGGTTTTGTAGGAACTTATCCATATACTTGACCGGCACATGACCCTCAAACACATAACCGTCTTGGCTTATGATGGTATGGCAAGAGTACATTGACGTTGGTAATTGATGCTGCGCTTTGATCGCTGTAACTGCCTCATTACTGGTGACTTTTTCAACAATCATCACACCGTAGGATTTAGCATGCTCAATCCAACTATGACAACAGCCACAGTTCGGGTCGCGATGTACCGTTAACGTATTGTTTTTCAATGTATCTGAGATTTGAGTTTGAACGTTAGGAATGGTGGTTATCGCCTGACGCTGCTGAGTTGTTTGAGGCGTTGAGGCGATGGTATCTGTTTGACTATTTTTCTCGACTTGATTGCCACAAGCGACCAAAGATAACGCTGATAAGCTGACGAGGATTGAAAATTTAATAGAATATTTATTTGACATGATAATCTCTATTGATAAGTTGGTTTCAGCTCAAACGTGACGGGTAACGCTAAAATCACTGGTTAATCTGTAACTTTGAAATCACTAAATGAGTAAATGCCAAAACCTTATGCTTGGCATTTATAATTAGGACTTACGCAAAAAGCATAAAATTTTGCGAAAGCGGATAAAAATATAGTAGCATAAAGAGATGAAGAAAAAAGTGTGGGGCTAGGATTTTAGACCACGCCTA
>NZ_MJIQ01000111.1:0-1917 GCF_001878775.1 Acinetobacter sp. AR2-3 | reverse complement strand
CTCATGCTGCTGCTCAGTGTCATTATATCTTCCTCTTGCTCTTCACTTGTCACTCTGTTTCTCGCTTTCTTTTTCTTTTTTTTTTTTAATGAACCGCCGACCACCGAGATCTACACGCGTAAGATCGTCGGCAGCGTCAGATGTGTATAAGAGACAGCGCTTACTTATGCGCTTCGGGATAACTTTTTCTAACAGCCATATCAAAAGTTTCTGGAAGACCTGCAACTCGACATACTTTCTTTACTGTAATAACTTCCTTCTTAAATAAAAGAGTATCTAATGCTTTTAACAATCTTTCATGTTTTTCTTTATTTCCATATCGAGAAAATTGACTTTGAGTTTCAATTATTTTTTCAACAACATCAGGTAAAAATTGATATATATAAGAGTCATTAACTTCTGCTTCTTTAGCTACTCCTAAAATACTTATCTTTGCATTATGACTTACATTCTTGGTTTTACCTGATTTAAAACGCTCAATTGCATCTAAACAGCATCTTCTCGCATGGTTAGCATGATTAGTAATACTTTCATTCTTAGGCGCTTTCAATGAATTTACATACAGCATTACATCTCTAAACTCTCTATGGAGTTCAGTAAGTGATACATTTGCTTCTTTAGCAATATTCTTAAAGATTAACTTAGCATTTTTACTAATCACAATAGGATTGCCATTTTTTATCCTATCAATAGCTTCTATTGCCTGTTTTCTAATATTTTTATGCTCAACTTTAATATCTTCATTAATAACTATGTTTTCAGCGAAATTCTTGCTCATTAACTTTGATCCTTTTTAAATTTTTGGAATGCTGTCTTTAAATCTTGATCATTTAAATGAGCGTAAGTATTGATGGTTGTTTGAATATCTTTATGCCCCAGACGTTTCTGAACATAAGAAGCATCCCAACCACTTCTTAGCAATTCTGTTGCATGTGTATGTCGAAAAATATGAGGACTAAATGGAATATTTAGAGTTTTAGCCAAACGACTGAATTTCGTGTAAACAGCACTGTAACTTAATGGCTGTCCCTTATTCTCGCCCCATATATTTACAAAAACATAGTCAGAATCAATATCGTCAAAGTCATAAACAACATAATCTGTGTAGCGTCTTATGAGATCAGCACTAACATCAATAACTCTAGTTTCTTGGCTTTTAGCCCTCGCATTATTAAGGTTATCATCACGATAAATTACATGAATTGTGCTATCCCAACTTTTAATATCTTCATGCCTTAAACCAAGACACTCACCTATACGCATACCTGTTTCATGGAGTAAAGCTACTAAAAACTTATCTCTGCGGTTAGCACATGAATCTAGAATTTTATTAACTTGTTCAAACGTTAATGTTTTTGGGATTCGTTTTGGCTCTTTAACTTTAAGAATACTGTGTTTAGCAAAGTCAGATTTACTAATATGGTGTAGAAATGGTTTGTAGCTTTTATGCTTAGATTTGCTTAACTTCTTATCATTTAAAGCTAGTGCGCTGCCTAATCTTGAATGGTAATCATAAAATGCTGTTATTGCCGTAACTATCGTATTTATTGTTTTTTCTGAACGTAACGACACCTTTGAGGAAAAAGGAATAATATTACTTGCATCTACTGTTCCTAATTTGAGAAAGTTGATGAACTCTGACATTTCAATTAAACCGATCTCATTCCAACTATAGTTCTTCAAAGACAGAAATAGCCAAAACTGATGTGGTTCTAGGATTTTAGACCACGCCTATAAGTGATAATCTACTCCCCAATAAGCATGGGAAATGCTTGTTTTTGGAGTCAACCATGACACGAAGAAAACGTCGTAATCATTCAGCAGAGTTTAAAGTTAAAGTTGCTCTCGCAGCAATTAAAGGCGACCACACACTCGCTGAACTTTCTACTCAATTCGATTTACATCAAAACCAAATCA
>NZ_MJIQ01000110.1:0-2073 GCF_001878775.1 Acinetobacter sp. AR2-3 | reverse complement strand
AGCATATCGAGCTTGATAAACGTCATTGATGCTATTTCTTTTAAGCTCACGATAGATCGTACTAGGATGTCTTTTAATGAGTTCAGCAAATTTTCTGGCTGAAAAGCCTTCTTTTCTTGACTCAAGCATTAATGCAGTACGATCTTCAAAGTTAAGATGATGGTATGACAATTTTATATACTCCATAAACCCTTTAAATTAATTAGGTGGTTTATGTCGCACTTCAAGTTTTACTCTGCCCAGAATCAGTGCGCAAGGCTTTAACTGAAGCTCTGAAATATTTACCTGCAGAACTGCGTAAAACGTTGACCTATGACCGTGGACGCGAGATGTCAGAACATAAAATACTCGAAGAAGATTTAGGCATAGATGTATATTTCTGTGACCCACATTCACCTTGGCAAAAAGGCACATGCGAAAATATGAATGGTTTAATTAGGCAATATTTACCTAAAGGGATTGATTTAAATCAGGCAGATCAGCATTATTTAAATCAAGTTGCCATGTCACTGAATACTCGTCCTAGAAAGGCGTTAGATTGGCTTACACCATTAGAGAAATTTGCTCAGCTTGTTGATTATCATATGGCTTTTGAAACTGTCGCACCTCATGTTTGAATTCGCCCTAATATAAAAGCTTATTTTCAATAAAAAACACATCATAATACCCCCTTGCCTTTTAACCACAAAAATATTGAAGTTATTATTTAGAAGCAATTAATAGAAAAATAAACAAATCTTTTTTAAACAAGCTACTAATAAAAATATCTCCATCGAAAATAAAGTATAAAAATTCAAAAACCATTTAATAAAGTATCAATAGAGTTAAAATACATATAGCTTACTTTTAATTTTAAAGAGGAATACAAGAAATAATTTCTTGTATTCCTGTTCTCTGTACACGACAAATTTCACAGAACCCTTATCCTATCAGGATTCTGCTTTCTTAAAATTGCCAAAATTTCCTTAAACTCTTCTTTTTTCCCAAAACCAATTAAACGCTGAATCGCCATTTGAACATAGTCTAAACCATAGCGAAATAAACTCATTGAGAGTCGTCCATGCTTCTTTATTTTTATCGCTTTTTTTTGATTATGTTGCCATTCACCCGTTAAGTAACACCAACAGAAGCTTATAGCTAACACCGCAATCAATTTTTTCACTCGTCTAGGGTCTGTCAAGCGCGTATTTTCAAGATTAAACCCGCGTCCTTTGAGACAACTGAATAAGGTTTCAATTTCCCAGCGTAATGCATAATCCTGAATAGCATTGGCATTAAACTGAGGAGAAACGACGAGTAAAAGCTCTCCATTTTCTAACTGTAGTGCACTTATATATAGTTTCACCCGACCAACCAAAATCCGTCGTTTACGACATTCAATTTGACCAACTTTAAGATGGCGAAATAAATCACTAATTTTATGATTCTTTCCTAAATGATTGGTGACAATGAAGTTTTTTTAACACGAATGCAGAAGTTGATGTCTTGTTCAATTAACCATGTAAACCACTGCTCACCGATAAACTCTCTGTCTGCGAACACATTCACAATACGGTCTTTACCAAAAATGGCTATAAAGCGTTGAATCAAAGCAATACGCTCTTTCGTATCTGAATTTCCACGTTTATTAAGCAATGTCCAAAGGATAGGTATCGCTATTCCACGATAAACGATTGCGAGCATCAGGATATTAATATTTCGTTTTCCCCATTTCCAATTGGTTCTATCTAAAGTCAGTTGCACTTTGTCGAATGAAAACATATTGAAAATCAACTGAGAAATTTGACGATAATCAAAATACTGACCTGCAAAGAAGCGCTGCATACGTCGATAAAATGATTGTGGTAAGCACTTGATGGGCAAGGCTTTAGATGCAGAAGAAAGATTACATGTTTGCTTTAAAATGATCACAAGCATGATGAGCGCAAAGCACTTTAAATGTGACTTGTTCCATTTTAGAGATTTGTTTAAGATAAGATATAACTCATTGAGATGTGTCATAGTATTCGTCGTTAGAAAACAATTATTGTGACATTATTTCAATGAGTTATCTATTTTTGTCGTGTACAGAGA
>NZ_MJIQ01000109.1:0-1713 GCF_001878775.1 Acinetobacter sp. AR2-3 | reverse complement strand
TTTTTGTCGTGTACAGAGATCATTTTTACTATTATTCATGGCTCTAATTTTTTTGATTCGATCCGCTATTTCGGGTTCTCTATAAAGCCAAGCTGTAGATACTTTCGCTTTTTCCGCTACAGTCTTAAAGTTAATAGTTATGTTTTCCTTTAACATTTTTTGTATGGCTAGTTCTGTACGCTTTATGGCATCATTTTTCTTCTTTAAAGCATTTGCTTTCAAGCCTTGTGTGTTTCTATCATGAGCCATCTTAATTATCCTCTAACGGTGTAATAATTTTCACTAATGATTCTTTAATACGCTCATTCATTTCTAACTGACGAACCCAGCCATTCTTTTGACAAGTTTCAATAACCACCTCGGTTCTTTGTAATTGTTCTTTATGCTGAGGTAGAAAGGTGCGATCAGTTCTAAAGTTCGGACAAGTTAAACAAGCATTTGCATGTGGACACCCTCCCTGCACAACAGGTAATGAACAAAGTCCATTTGGCAAAGTTTGCATTGCTATATTTTTTTTAAGCCATTGAGCATCAATATAGTCTGAACTTGTGCCAAGAGTTAGATCACCAATAATATCTTGGTCATTAAACTTTTTACCGTTTATATCAATCATGGTGTTATTAAATTTTTTAAATTCATTTTTTAATGTTTCATCCATAATATGAGCATAAGTGCTAGTCATTGTCGGACTTTCGTGACCTAAATATTTTTGAATAATATGTTGAGGCACACCATTATTAATCATTCTTGTTGCTACAGTATGTCTAAATTGATGAAATGAAAAGTGATAAGGTCTTCCACTTACATCACTAATATTATTATCTACAGCAAGCTTATTTAGTTTGGTAATTAATGTACCTTTAGACCTTGCCATACCTGCTCTAGGATAATTAGCACCATTTTCTTTAAATTTTGGTGTTGTAAATAATAGCTCAGGTGCTTTTCCAAATTCGCAGACCATCATTTCTTGCTGTTCTTTTATTACGTTAACTAATTCTTTTGAAATTGGTACAGTATGATCCTTTCTCATTTTATGTTGATAATATTTAATAAAGTAATCTCCTTGATTATCAGGAAAAATACAATCAAATTTCAAACTACAACATTCACTAATCCGCATCCCCACTTCTTGTAATACCAAAAAAAATCTCATTATATCTGAGGGGAGTTTGTCTATATGATGATTTAATTTACTCATTATATCTTCAGGAATAAACTTAGGAATAGCCTTTTCTTGTTTAGGATAATTCATATCGGTTATTAATTTAGTATCACCGAACCTAAGATATTCTGACTCCTCACACCATTCAAAATATGCTCGAAGTGATGATGTTCTTTTTTTAATAGTTGTAAGTTTCCAGTCAGAATTCGACCATTTAAAAAGTACATCTTGAACTATCAACCTATTGATTTCATCAGGTTTACACTCTGATTTTAATGTATAAAGTGATTTACTAAAACACTTTATAGCATCAAGACCAGAAACTAATGTCCCGAATGATCTAGTTGGGTAAATGGCTTTTAAATAAGCTTTAGCTGAAATTAAAGTAAGCTGTCTCTTATACACATCTCCGAGCCCACGAGACCGATCAGTATCTCGTATGCCGTCTTCTGTTTGAAAAAAACAGCCACACTTGCCCCGTGTGGTGTTCAGCCAATCCTGTTTCGCCATAAAGTGCACGATTTTCATCGCATGATTTTGTGAAACCTGCA
>NZ_MJIQ01000108.1:0-908 GCF_001878775.1 Acinetobacter sp. AR2-3 | reverse complement strand
GTCTCGTGGGCTCGGAGATGTGTATAAGAGACAGATTAGATCTCTTGCGAAAGTTAATTCAAGAGCATCCAATTCACCATTCCAACAATTAAATTCATTCTTAGACCAAATCGTTTCCGTCTATTTCTATACCGTTCTGTTAATATCCGAAAATATTTAAGTTTGCCGTTGATATGTTCAATTGTGATCCTACGCCGACTGATTTCTTGGTTGATCTGTTTTGCTATTTTGGGTAATGATAAATTCTTAGGTTTCTTGATTGGAATGAGTAACTTACTCTTAATCTGATGAAATCCTTTATAGGCTAAATCTGCCATAATACAAGGATAAATGATCATCTCCTTAAAATACTTACGCGCAATCGTCAGATCATGTTTTCTGCCACTTTCGACCTGTATACTTACAATTTGCTTTAGTCTTGGGTTAAAAATGACCTGTGTTTTTAGCGTATGTTTTTTCTTTTTACCGCTATAGAATTTTCTTTGTTTTTTTGGGACGCTCAATCTGTGACTCAGTGACATCAACGATCACATAATCACCTTCACTAAACTTTTGATTCCTTTTGGGTAATGCAAAAATCCGTGATTGAATCAGAGCATTTTCAACTTTATGAATAGTACGATTCACATTACTTTCAGCGAGATTATAGTCAGCGGATAATTCAATTTGAGTCCTATAACAGCGTAAGTAGTTTAGAGTTAACAATAATTGATCCTCTAAACACAAAGAATGCGGCCTTCCAGATTTTTTCTTGGCAAGTTCAGCGTGTTGTAACACCGATACCATTTTTAAGAATAATGGACGAGGAACTCCAACGAGTCGTTTAAATTCCCCATCATTAAATCGAGTTAAATTTTCATATTTCATGGGGCTAGTATAAACAATTTTTTACTTTCGCAAGAGATCTA
>NZ_MJIQ01000107.1:0-1197 GCF_001878775.1 Acinetobacter sp. AR2-3 | reverse complement strand
TGAATACTCTATGCAATTGTAGCTTTTATCTTTATAGCGCACCGGCGACGCGCGAGATCTACACGCGTAAGATCGTCGGCAGCGTCAGATGTGTATAAGAGACAGGACGAGATTAACCCATAAAAAAAATACCGCGCAATTTTAGCCGATTCAGACCGCTATCGCATCAAAAGAATTTATTTTCATGAAAATGTCTTATTAGTTTCATTTTCATTTTTTATTTAGGGCGTGTCATCAATTAAGCCATATCATGATTGAGGCAAGGTAGATCGCTGACAGGAAGTTTTGAGCCAATTTATCATAGCGCGTAGCAATACCTCGATACTGCTTGAGCTTGGCGAAGAAGTTCTCGATCAGATGTCTTGCCTTATAAAGATGTTGGTCATAATCACGCTGATCAATCGCGTTACTTTTGGACGGCATCACGATCTGGCCATTGATCTTATGGATTGGATCAATCACCCTATCCTTGGAATTGTAAGCTTTATCCATGAGCCAAGTCTGACTTAACGATAAGTCCAGCAGCACATCAGCACCATTTAAGTCATGAGCCTGCCCGGCAGTGAGATAAAATCCTGTTGGGTTGCCTAAAGCATCAGTACGGGCATGAATTTTGGTACTTAAGCCACCTTTACTGCGTCCGATCGCCTGTTCTTTTTTTTCCGGCACTGTGTTGATGAGCGCGCACAATGGTTGAGTCTAGCATGGCATATTCATTGTCACTTTCATGTGATAGCACTTCAAAAACTCTCTGCCATACGCCTGCTTTAGCCCAACGGCTAAAGCGAGTGTGCACGACTCTAAAATCACCAAAGCGTTCTGGTAAGTCTCGCCACGGAATACCTGAACGATACCGATACAATACTGCTTCAACAAATAGCCTGTTGTCTTTGGCAGTTACTCCAACAGTACTCGCTCGTCCGGGTAACAGATCCTTAATCTGTTCCCACTGATCATCTCTTAATGCATAGCGTTTAGTCATGAAAAAATAATGAGGACAGGTTAGATTTTCTCAAGCTAATTGATGACAGACCCTAGTTCTGTCTCTTATACACATCTGACGCTGCCGACGATCTTACGCGTGTAGATCTCGGTGGTTGCCGTAGCGTTTAATCAAACAAAAATCAGTAAGGGACACATAATAAACGCTGACGGAACAGATCGCTGAATTATACGATCCACACAGCGATACAGGAA
>NZ_MJIQ01000106.1:0-4855 GCF_001878775.1 Acinetobacter sp. AR2-3 | reverse complement strand
GTCTCGTGGGCTCGGAGATGTGTATAAGAGACAGGTAAATGTCAACAGATCCTAGTTAGATCGACCAGTCCTGTATTTCCCAACCCTGTTCTTGGGCTAGAGTTTCCAAGCGATCATCCGGATTGACTGCAATGGCATGATCCGCATATTCCAGCAAGAAACGGTCATTAATCGAATCTGAATAGGCCCAAGACTCGGTTACATCGCGACCTTCTAGCCATTGTTCCAGACGCACCAGCTTGCCTTGCTGATAGCACGCTGTATTGATCACTTTACCAGTATATTTCCCATCAATGACTTCAGCATTGGTGGCAATAATTTCAGTAATTCCGAATTCACGAAAAATGGGTGCGGTAATAAAGTCTGAAGTTGCGGTAATCCCCACTAAGGCATGCCCTGCTTCACGGTGGCGCTCAATGGCTTTAAAACCTTCAGGACGCATTTGTGGACGAATGACTTTTTGCATGAACAGTTGATGTAATTCAGTCAAATAATCATTGTCATGTTTGGTCAGAAACTGGAACACAAATTCATTATAGGCATAAGGATCCAGCTGACCTTTTTTATAATCGTCATAGAACTTGTCATTCATGGCGCGATGCTGAACTGGATCGACCAGGCCCTCACTGACCAAAAACTCTCCCCAAGAATGATCCGAATCCGTGTTTAACAAGGTGTGATCGAGATCAAATAGCGCCAATTTCATGAAAATACTCGTTAAAACTGAAATTTAAGAAAAAAATTGTAAATCTATCTCCGCTAGTCGATAGAAATTCGTTAAGATCATAGCAATTTTAACATTTTTAAACTTTGCTTTTTTCGAGTTGGATAACGAAATAATGCTCCCCGATGGCAAAGGCATAAATTAAACAATTTTTAGGTAGCCAAATGATCGACTCTGAAGGTTTCCGACCGAATGTCGGGATCATTTTGGCAAACGATGCTGGACAGGTTTTATGGGCAAAACGCATTGGTCATAATGCATGGCAATTTCCACAAGGCGGGATCCAATATGGAGAAACCCCCGAGCAGGCACTCTATCGTGAGCTGAGAGAAGAAGTTGGCTTATTGCCCGAACACGTCCAGATAGTCGCGCAAACCAAAGGCTGGTTGCGCTATCGTTTGCCGCATCGATACATTCGTACGGACTCTGATCCGGTCTGTATCGGTCAAAAACAAAAGTGGTTTTTACTCAAACTCACGGCCCCCGTTCAGCATATTCAGTTGAATCTGTCTGATCCGCCCGAATTTGATCAATGGCAATGGGTCAGTTATTGGTACCCACTCGGTCAAGTCGTGAATTTCAAACGTGATGTTTACCGCAAAGCCTTGGTGGAGTTGTGTCAGCAACTGCCCCAGCAAAAACCTTAAAAAATCGCATAAATAATGCAGATTTTTTACGCGGCTATTGTTATAAATAAACTTCATTACTGAAATTCTGAATAGACGGAGCAGACCTTATGTCGAATATGCAACTGGACACCTTGAGACGTATTGTTCAGGAGATCAATGCGTCCACCAGTTTGCATGAATCACTCGACATTATGGTCAAGCATGTGGCCGAGGCCATGCAGGTTGATGTCTGCTCGATCTACCTCCTCGATGAACGCAATCAGCGTTATTTACTCATGGCGTCTAAAGGCCTAAATGCAGAATCTGTCGGCCATGTGTCTTTGCAGACCGGTGAAGGTCTGGTGGGCCTGGTTGGGCAGCGTGAGGAAATTGTCAATCTGGACAATGCCCCTAAACACGAGCGCTTCCTGTTTTTACCTGAAACCGGTGAGGAAATTTATAACTCCTTCCTCGGTGTGCCGGTGATGTATCGCCGTAAGGTCATGGGTGTACTGGTGGTTCAGAATAAAGAATCACAGGACTTTTCTGAAGCTGCTGAATCCTTTCTGGTCACGCTCTGTGCGCAGCTTTCTGGCGTCATCGCCCATGCCCATGCCGTCGGCAATATCGATGTATTCCGTAAGCCAAGCAACCTGCCCGCCTATAAAACCTTTCAGGGAGTTTCTGGCTCCGGTGGTATTGCCTTAGGTCGTGCAGTGATTCTCTATCCGCCAGCAGATCTTGCCGCAGTCCCTGATCGTGAAGCGGATGACATCAGCGAAGAACTGGAGCTCTTAGATAACGCGCTAAATTCAGTCCGTGAAGAAATCCAGTCACTGGATGACAAAATGCAGGATGCGTTGATGGCCGAGGAACGCGCACTGTTTAGCGTGTTCTTGCGTATGCTGGATGAAAATGCCCTGCCTGCAGAAATCAAGGCTTTTATTCGTGAAGGTCACTGGGCACAAGGCGCCGTGCGAATTGTCATTGACAATCATGTGGCACAATTCTCCCAGATGGAAGATGATTATTTACGTGAGCGGGTGGCGGACTTAAAAGATCTGGGCCGCCGCATTCTGGCGCGCTTACAGGAAGCCGATGCCAGTCACCGTGAACTGACCGATGAAAGTATTCTGATTGGTGAGGAAATATCGACGGCTGCACTGGTTGAACTGCCCGTGGATAAAATTGCCGCGATTGTCACTACCGAAGGCGCCATGAACTCACATATGGTGATTGTGGCACGTGCCCTCGGCATTCCCACCGTGGTCGGCGTAACCGAACTGCCAATCAATACTCTCGATGATGTGGAGATGATTGTCGATGCCCATCAGGGCCGGGTCTTTATTAATCCACCACGGCGCCTGCGCAGTCGCTATAAAGAAATTCAGAAAGAAGAAGAACAAATCGCCAAAGATCTGCGCCAGTACGAAACCAAAGATGCGATTACTCCGGATGGCGTAGCGGTCAAACTCTACGTCAATACCGGTCTGATGATTGATGTGGTGCGTGGCGTACAGCGCGGTGCCAAAGGTGTCGGTTTATACCGTTCTGAAATTCCGTTTATGTTGCGTGACCGCTTCCCGGGCGAAGAAGAACAACGTGCGATTTATCGTCAGCAACTCAGTCATTTTGCCAATAAACCGGTAGTGATGCGGACTCTGGACATTGGTGCAGACAAAGACCTGCCGTATTTCTCGATTGAAGAAGAAAATTCGGCACTCGGCTGGCGTGGCATTCGTTTTACCCTGGATCATCCGGAAATTTTTTCTTCACAGATTCGCGCCATGCTCAAAGCCAGTATCGGACTGAATAACCTGCATATTCTGCTGCCGATGGTGACCAGTGTCAGCGAGGTCGAGGAAGCGCTCTATCTGCTGGAACGTGACCATGCGGCGATTCAAGAAGAAGAACAGGTCAAGGTAAATAAACCAAAACTCGGCATCATGGTGGAAGTGCCGAGTGTGCTTCATCAGATTGATGAATTTTCCGAACTGGTGGATTTCTTCTCGGTTGGTTCCAACGATCTGACTCAATATCTGTTGGCCGTGGACCGTAATAATCCGCGGGTGGCCAATGTCTATTCACATTTACACCCAGCAGTACTGCGTGCCCTGACCCGTTTGGTGCAGGACTGTCATCGCAATGAAAAACCGGTCAGTATCTGCGGTGAAATGGCAGGCGATCCGCTGTCTGCAGTTTTGCTCATGGCCATGGGCTTTAACACCCTGTCGATGAGTTCAAGTAATATTTTGCGGGTACGTAAAACCATTTGTCATGTTCCGATGAGTGATGCACAGGAATTGCTGCAACATGTGTTAAAAATGGACAATCCGCTCATGGTAAAAAGCTGGTTAGAATATTATTTCAGAACCCATGGTTTAGGGGATATGGTGAAATCAGCATCACGTATGGTGAGTGCCTAATACGGGACTTTTTCCAGTCCCTCGACAGTGGTAGAGGTGGTTATGGAATTTCTGGTCATCCTGTTCATGATTGTTGCAGTGTTCTATGTAGTCATTCTTGCACCGGCCTTGGCTGCCCGCAAAGAAGCTCATGATTCCGGTTCATCTTATATACGCCCCGCCAGCAATCGAGCAACAAGCTATGCCGATCGGCCTAAAATGACTCCATTATTGGGCATTGAAATTTCGGCATCGCAACGGCGGCGTTTAGGCAGAGATGACCCCTCCGTCATTGCTGCCAGACTCTACCACCAACAAAAAGATCAATTTGCCAGTTTTCAGCAGGCCAGACCACAGCCTCACTCCCCTCACCATAAAGCGCCAGTGCAAAGCAGACTCAATAAATTCTTTAATGACTTAATTGCGGATGAATCGACAATGCCATCCCGGCATCCGACTCAGTATTCGCAAACCCGTAACAACCGGCCTGTCGCCCCACTCTCTCCAGTTAAAACCAATCCTAAGCAGCCACCACGTCGTCCCCAGCCACCTTACAGACCTTAAGCGGCCATTAAAAAAGGGCGATCTTCCATGGAATATCGCCCTTGTCTGTGCTTGCTGTAGCCACGTTTTGCATTTTTCTTTCGGTCTACAAAGACCTGGCTTTTGTTGACTTCATGCATGTGTTTTGCCACAAAATTGTGGATCACCACCTGTTCGGCTGTTTTTTTCTTGGCCATCTTGCTCTCTATATCATTTGGAGGAAGGAGTGAGATAATTATAAGGCCGACTGACTAATTTTCAAGCATATTTGCCAATGCTTTTTTAAAAATAAAGCCCATTTAGCTAGGATTTTCTGTATACAAAAATGGGAGTTATAGCCAGAAAACACCCTTATTCCATTCATCATTTTTATGATTTTTTTCAGACCAACAAAACCTGATTAAAAAACTATTTAAAATAAATGAGTTATAAAATATATTTTAAAGAATACTTTTCACTTATTATTTATATCCTTTGATAAAAACATATTATGGACTTAGATATTGTTATTTTCGTTTAATCCCATTCATTATTCGAGTTATTCAAAATATATAAGACCTCTTGCGAAAGTAAAA
>NZ_MJIQ01000105.1:0-9803 GCF_001878775.1 Acinetobacter sp. AR2-3 | reverse complement strand
CTTAACTGACTGGCATTACTCTCAATGAGGACTTTTTTATATCTGGAGGAAAGTTTAGCTATCCAGTTTTACCGCTTCAAGCAGGTCAAAGATTACAGTAGTAACATCCTGACTCAACTCGCGGTTATTGAAAATTTCATAGGCGCTAATGGTAATGTCGGTATCGCTTGGCAACAGACGCTGTTCTTCTTCGATCAGGTCATTGATCGGCAATAAAGTCTGTTTGATTTCCAGATGCAGAATATCTTTATATTCCAGATTTTCATCGTCGAGTTCAATCAGTTGTTCATTGAAATAAGGCAGCAAAATCGAATGAAGATAGGGTTGGATGTCCTCGATATCAAAGATCTCGATATCACGGGTTTCATCAATCGTACTAATGTGGTCATTTACTTCAATTAAAATATGGTAGTAACTCACACGAATCTCCAAAGATGGCCTGAACAATGTAGCCAATCACAATAACATGAAATCAGAATAGAGTGTTTTTTATAATACTTATACACTTAAATTAATTAAGGATTTCAAGCTGACCACTTAACGGTTATAAAGCAAGGTCTTGTCTGCAGGTCGTAGCTGGAAGTGTTGCAGATTCTGTTTGCCTAGCACCGGATACATCAGCGCTTCCGGGTCATTATGGTGATACAGGCCCAAGGCATGTCCGAGTTCATGTGCCAGAGTCAGGCGGAGATCATCTTCTGTATCAAACTGATAGACATGAATTTGATTACCCATAAACACGCCCTTATGAAATTCGCGGGCAGGGAAACGCTGTTGGGCTTGAATGATATTCTGCTGATGGTTTTGCAGACCATGTTGATGCATGGAAACATTCATATTAAAGGAATTTTGCTGTTCCTGCAGGTACTGAAGTTCCCGTTGAAAACTTTCCGATTTGCGCTGTAAAGCCAAAACTTCATATTCAATCTGCTCACGCTCATAAGCAGATAAATTTGGCTGACGGCGTCGTTGCTGTAAGGCCTGAAACTCACTATTGATCTGATCTCTTTGCTGGATCAGGCGTTGCTGCTGACTTTCCAGATGCTGATGGGAGGCTTCCAGGTTTTTGACCTGACGTTGATACTTGGCGTCATCTGCCAGCAACTGTTTTTCGACTTTCTTCAAGGCATCATAGTCTTGCTGGCGTTGATCATAGATCAGGTGAATACTCAGCCTGGCATTTTCATCATAGACCATCAAATCATCACGATTGCTTCCCTGATGCCAGATTTCGATCGCTTCCTTGCTCAGTTGAATGACCTGATCTTTACTCAGTCCAAAGCCTGAATCGACCTGATCAATCCGGAAACGTAAGCGTGTATCGAAAGGATGCATCAAGCGATCAGCCAGCGAGTTATAGCGCAGTTGAGGGTGGGTTTTGGCCTGCATATGCAGATAGGCAGACATGATCAATCCCACCACGAGCAGACAGAGCAGAAGACGCATATTTTTTATTTAAATGTTTATTTTTTAAAAATATAGCTTAATTTTAGTGCCTTTCCCATGCTTATTTGCATCATCCTTCAGCTTTTGGATAAAGTCCTAACTCGGCCAAAGCCTGCTGTAAAATTTCAAGGCGGATTGCCGGATCCATACCATTTTGCATCTGCATATTCAGTGAAAATGCCACGATCTCAGACTGCGGTGTTTCAACCCAGCCGGTGAGCCAGCCGACTTGCGGTTCCACATCCATGCCCCAACCGGATTTGGCATATAGTCGATAAGCTTTCCGCTCCTGTAAAAGTAACATGGCTTTGACTTGTTGCTGGAATTGAGGATCAAAGGCAAGTTGCTCTCGGGCTAGAGCAGAGACAAATTCGACTTCCTGTTTCGGGGTAACTTTCAAAGGACCTACCAACCAGAAATTATCGACTTGCTGACCAATCTGCTGATTACCAAATTGGATGCGTTGTACTTCCTGTTGCATCAGTTCAAGGCCAATACGACGCGCCAGTTCCTGATAGACGGGTACAGCAGAAGCTTGCATGGCTTGGCCGAGAGTCATGTCTTTTTCCCAGGCTGAAAAACTACGTTTCTTACCATCCCATTTAAAAATTTCATTGGTTGTGGCTTTGCCATGTTGCAGGCCAATCAGGGCATTGAGCATTTTAAAAGTAGAGGCGGGAACATATTCGGTATCTGCACGGCTTAAATCATTGCCATAGACCTGTATCTGTTGACCACGCTGAATCACTAAAACACCAGAGCTTTGCGCCTGATCAAATAATTGGGCAATGGCTTGAGTCGATTGAGTCGAAGTGATATGAGATGGGGAAGATGAAACGGGTAAGGTACACGCCGTCAGGCTCAAGCAATTAAGTAAAGGCAGAAAAATCAGAGTTTTCATGGGTTCAGGGTATTTTAATGTTTGATTTAACTTAAACAGCTTTTCCTGAAAATACGATCAAATTTTGGTAATTTTTATTTTATTCCTTCAAGTCGAAACATAAAAAAACCGCGCGAAAGCGCGGTTTTTTCAGTTAAAGCGACAAATTATTTTTTGTCATCTTTCACTTCAGTGAACTCAGCATCTACAACGCCGTCGTCCGCTTTTTGAGATTGACCTTCGCCGCCTTGGAATGCATTCGGGTCAAAACCTTGCGCACCGCCTTGGCCTTGCGCTGCTTCATATGCACGTTGTGTAATTGGCATGATGATGTTTTGCAGCGCTTCAGTTTTCGCTTTGATTTCTTCAACGTCATTTTCTTTAGTTGCAGCTTCAAGCTCAGAAACCGCAGTTTCGATTGCAGTTTTTTCGTCTGCAGTCACTTGTTCACCAAGATCTTTCACTGCTTTTTGTGAAGAAGCAACTAAAGCATCCGCTTCGTTGCGTGCTTTTGCAAGCTCTTCAAATTTACGGTCTTCTTCAGCATTCGCTTCAGCATCTTTGATCATTGCTTCGATTTCAGCATCAGACAAACCTGAGTTTGCTTTAATCTGGATCGATTGCTCTTTACCAGTGCTCTTGTCTTTCGCAGATACTTTCAAGATACCATCAGCATTGATGTCGAAAGATACTTCAATTTGTGGCACACCACGTGGCGCAGGTGGGATGTCGCCTAACTGGAAGTTACCCAACAATTTGTTTTGCTGCGCCATTTTACGTTCACCTTGGTAAACTGAAATGTCTACAGCAGGCTGGTTGTCCGCAGCAGTTGAGAACACTTGAGATTTCTTTGCAGGAATCGTGGTGTTTTTCTCGATGATTGCAGTCAACACGCCGCCCATAGTTTCAATACCAAGTGTCAACGGAGTTACGTCAAGTAGAAGTACGTCAGTTTTGTCACCTGAAAGTACCGCACCTTGAATCGCAGCACCCATGGCTACTGCTTCGTCAGGGTTTACGTCTTTACGTGGCTCTTTACCGAAGAATTCTTGAACCTTCTGTTGAACCATTGGCATACGAGACTGACCGCCCACCAGGATTACGTCAGAGATGTCAGAAGTCGAAAGACCCGCATCTTTAAGCGCAATACGGCAAGGTTCAATGGTACGCGCAACCAGGTCAGCAACCAGACCTTCAAGTTTTGCACGTGTTACGTTGATCACTAAGTGTTTAGGACCAGTCGCATCAGCAGTGATGTATGGAAGGTTGATTTCAGTTGCATTTGAAGAAGAAAGCTCGATTTTCGCTTTCTCCGCAGCTTCTTTTAAACGCTGTAACGCCAGTGGATCTTGTTTCAGGTTAAAGTTTTGTTCTTTCTTGAACTCTTCAACCAGGAACTCGATTAACGCGTTATCGAAGTCTTCACCACCTAGGAATGTATCACCGTTAGTCGACAATACTTCAATTTGCTGGTCGCCATCAAGGTCCGCAATTTCAATGATTGAAACGTCGAAAGTACCACCACCCAAGTCATAAACCGCGATTTTACGATCGCCTTCTTTCTTGTCCATACCAAACGCAAGTGCCGCAGCAGTTGGCTCGTTGATGATACGTTTAACTTCTAAACCTGCAATTTTACCTGCATCTTTAGTTGCTTGACGCTGTGCATCGTTGAAGTAAGCAGGAACAGTAATAACAGCTTCAGTTACGGTTTCGCCCAGGTAATCTTCAGCAGTTTTCTTCATCTTTTTCAAGATTTCAGCAGAAACCTGTTGTGGCGCCAATTTTTTGTCGTTGACATCAACCCAAGCATCACCGTTGTCAGCTTTGATGATTTTGTAAGGAACCAGACCGATATCTTTTTGTACCGCTTGGTCTTCATAACGACGACCGATCAAACGTTTGATCGCGAACAATGTATTTTTCGGATTCGTTACTGCTTGACGCTTTGCAGATTGACCTACCAGAATTTCGCCATCTTTATAGGCAATAATAGATGGAGTGGTACGCGCGCCTTCAGCGTTTTCGATTACTTTAACTTTGTCGCCTTCAAGTACTGCAACACATGAGTTTGTAGTACCTAAGTCAATACCAATGATTTTAGCCATTTGGATGTTTCCTCTAAAATTTTTTTGTGATTTACACTTGTTATCCGATATGAGAGCCGTTCGATTTTTTTCAAGTAAAATTTTTGAAAAATTTCACAAACTCCCGAATTTATTTGGCTTAAGCGCCGACCATCACCATGGCAGGACGCAATAAGCGACTGTTAAGCGTGTAGCCTTTTTGCAAAACAGTCCCAATTTCATTTGCTTTGGCATTTGGATCAATCCCGACTGCCTGATGCAGGTCAGCATTGAAACCGTTGTTGGTATCCACTGCCACAACCCCAAATTTCTCCAAGGTATGCAATAAAGATTTAAGAGTCAGTTCAACACCTTCACGCAATGGTGTTTGCTCTTCACCTGCAGCCACAATGGCACGTTCCAGATTGTCGACTGTTTCTAGAAGCTCTTTAGAGAACTTTTCTAGAACTGTATCTTTATGCTTTTCAGATTCACGCTGAATACGTTCAACACTCTTTTGTGCTTCATAAACTGCATTGGCGGTACGGGCTTTTTCTAACTTTAAATCACCTTCAAGCTGCGCAATCTGCTCTTGTAAAGACTCAACGGAAACTTCAGCCTGCTCGGTTTCAGCTTGAGTTTGCGCTGTATCTTGTTCCGCTTGCTCTTGCTCAAGTTGTTGAGCTTGCTCGTTTTGCTCAGTCGCCATTGATTTACTCCGTTTAAATGGGTTCTTAAACATGTACAGTCCTTAGGCCTCAGTGTTCACTGCGTTTATGCTAAACTGCCATGGTTGTGAAGTTCTTGATTACCTAAAGAAATCGGGGCAGGGTGTAAAAATTCAAGCGTCGACCCAGATTAAATTTAAGATTTATACAAAATACTGAATCCAGCGGATAGCAGAACAAGCTATTCAGAACACAACAGCAGGATAGGATGAGAATAAAATACACGGACATCAGCAGCGATGAATCCGAATTTTGAACTGAATAGATTTAATTCGCGACTAAATCTAAGAATTAAGTATTTGAAAATAAATATAAAAAATGAATAATCGTATTTTTGAATCAAATTAATAATTTTAATCCGTTTTAAGTATTGGTAAAAAATTGCATCATACTTCTATTAACAGCGACCTTGTTCAGAGGAGAGAGCCGAACCGGGTTGCTGTTGCCCTATTTTAGAGTTGCTTTTTTCAAGCTGAGTATCCCCAAAACTCAGCTTTTTTTTGCCTGTTTATTTATTAGACATAAAAACGATTAATATCTAAGCAATAAAGTCTTTCACAATAGATGAACTTTTGATTAATATTTATGCCAGATTCTATCGCTGTAGTTTCTTCTTATTTTGAAATGTGTTTTCGTGGCTTATCCTGTTCTCTAGATAAGCCTTTTTTTTGTCCAGAATTTACCTTTTTTGAATTTGTTGGAATCAGTCGTCTCTATTTTAGCGGTTTGTAAGATAAAACTTACAGCTTGGATAGTGAATGTCCGCTTCATGAGAGCAAGTTGATTCGATAGGATAATTTGTGTAGAGAACAGGATGTTCTGGTTGAATTGCTGAGAAGCATAAGCGAAGTGGAAGTTCGTTTAACATAACCCTCTACAAAGGCCCTAAAGAAATTTTCTTTAGGGCCTTTGTCTATCTGGCAGCTACCTTTTTCATTAAAAAAGCCCAGTCTGGGCTTTTAATAGAGAGGGTGATTCAAGTCTTAGTCACGACGATCCCGTGAACGTTGTTCCTGATGACGTCGGTTGTCATTCCAGCGTTGATTAGAACGATTTTGCTGGACTTTTTTACTGCGTTGATCTTTTACACGTTTACGCTCCAGATCCTGACGACGTTTACGTTCTGCCTCTGCCTGTTTTTGCCGTTGCGTCATGATATTTTTACGTTGCTGTTCATGGCGCTGTCGTTCCAGTTGGCTTTTACGTCGATCCAGCTCTAACTGTCTTTTACGATCCTGCTCCCAATTGCGACGTTGTAATTCCTGTTTACGTCGATCCAGTTCAATGCGTTTGCGTTGCTGTTCATATTCCCAGCGTTGCCGCTCATAGCGACGATCTTGTTCATAACGCCGGTCCAGTTCATAGCGACGGTCATAACGCTGATCATAGCTGCCATCATAATAGCCACCATCTTCAGGAAATGCGACGCAGCCTACAGCTAAAAATGCAGTCGCCAAAGACAAAGCTATAATTTTACTAGCCATAGGCATCCTCCAGATTTGTAATAAAAAATATACTTAAGCTCGCAAAAGTACGTCAAAAATAACCTTTAAACGGTCAATGACATCTTTTATAAATGAGGGTAATGTATCGGGCAGAAGCTATATGTACATTGATATTAAGACTTATATAATAATATGGTCACTGAAACGCTAATCGTGTAGAAACTATGAAGAATTAAGAGAATAAGGACTAAAAATAATGACTGTGAATCCTCCGGTTCTGAAAAGTGTGATGGAAAAAGGACAAGGGACGGCAGCGCGTATGCTGGACCGCTTACCTGGCATTGCACAGGAAGCATTAGTTAAGGCTCTGGATTATCCTCATGTTTATCCTGATTTAGATCCATTGGTTAAATGCCTGATGGCCATCCAAATAAAACAGGGGCATAGCAGTTTTATCAGTGAGGATCTGGCACATTCGCGCACATTGTTTGATGCACGCATGAAAGCGATCGCGGCTAAACCAACTACTGTCAAAGTCATCGAAGAGCTGCGCCTGCCTTTGCAAAGTGGCAGCATCTTTGCCCGGCATTATCATCCAGCTCCACAAAAGAAGTTGCCGATGGTGATTTTTTATCATGGTGGTGCATTTATGGTGGGTGGTCTGGACAGTCATGATGAATTCTGTCGCTTGCTGGCAGTGCATGCCAAAGTACAGGTGTTAAGCGTGGCTTATCCGCTGACGCCTGAATTTAGCCCCTTACAAATGGTACAGGTGTGCGAAGATGCCTTGGCGTGGGCACATCAGCATAGCAAGCAACTAAAAGTCTATAAAAACCGCATTGCCGTGGCAGGGGACAGTGCCGGCGGAAATCTGGCCACTGTCGTAGCTCAGCGCAGTGCAGGTAAATCTTATGCCGCACGAGCACAACTTTTACTTTATCCGGCGCTCGACTTTAAAAGCCGCCATCCCTCTTTTTATGCTTATAAAGACGGACTAGTACTTTCAGAGCAGGATATTGATCTGGTGACCTTCATGTATGCCCAAACCCATCAGATTGAACTGGATGATCCGCTGATTTCACCGACCTATGGTGAATTGCAGAACTTGCCGCCAAGCTATGTGATTACCGCACGTCATGATGTCCTGCATGATGAAGGTTCAATCTATGCGCATAAACTACGTCAGAATGGCGTGAGTGTTCATTATCATGAATATACCGATCAGGCACATGGTTTTATTAACCTGACGCCGATCTCTCGCCGTGCTAAAAAATATGTGATTGAGATCAGCAAAAATTTCCGCAAATTCTGGGACAAAAATAGTTAAATCGAAAGCATGAATGCAAAAAGGTGTTTCTCATGAAACACCTTTTTTTATAGATAGGTTTTTATCAGTTCTTATACTTTGCTACTGATCTGCGCTTCAGGAAAGATCAGATTGAATTTGGGGACATAAAAGCTTTGCAGCAATTTGGCTTTGGAAAAGTCTGGAAATATATTCTCGGCATCTTGCCACTCTACTTGAGAGAGTTTGGAGAGATGACCACGGAACTGTGGACTAAACTGAAAACGCTGGCCTTTCCAGGCTTGCTGGATTTTCAACATAGACGCTGGAATATGATGACTATTAATATAGAACTGGCGTGCGGATTTGGTTTTCTTCAGCCGAATTGTCATATTCTGGTTCTGGTGTTGAATCTGACACAGTACTTCCTGATCCTTTTCCTGCCATTCAAACTGCGCATGTTCTTTGGGAATGCCCCATAAATGCTTACCATGTACCACAGACTCATGGGTAGACACATAAATTTTAGGAATCGAGCTGAGGCGCCGTTTACTAATTAAAGGATGGTCCAGAATCAGTAATTCATCATAAGGGCCAATCGGCGAGGTGTGATAACGTACCAATAAGACTTGAATCATACGACCCAGTGGAGAAGGGGCAATACGGAACTGTTTTGCTTGCTCAATAAAGCTGGGGGTCAGCCAATAATTCAGAATAAAACCCTCACCCTGCAAACGCCACGGTGGAAACTGGTGGATATTTTGCTCCTGTAATAATGCATGCTTCATTCTTATTCTCTTGTCTTTAGTCGGCAGGTCACTGCATTATGAGTTATAAAAGATTAATATATAGTCATTCACAACCATTACTTCTAAGTAGATGAGTTAATAAATGTTAAAGAAATCATTATGTGTCATCGCACTTGCTGCGGTCAGTCTGCCAAGCTTTGCTGCAAATACGATTATTGAGATGAATACTTCAATGGGAAATATTGAAATTGAACTCTTTAATGATAAAGCCCCCATCTCGGCAAAAAATTTTGAAAATTATGTAAAGAGCAACTTTTATAAGGACACCATTTTTCACCGGGTCATTCCTGGCTTTATGGTTCAGGGTGGTGGCTTTGATGTGAACATGCAGGAAAAAGCCAATACCAAAGCACCGATTAAAAACGAATCGTCAAATGGTCTGCATAACAAGCGTGGCACTTTAGCCATGGCACGTACCAATCAGCCGGATTCTGCCCGCGCACAATTCTTTGTAAACCTGGTCGATAATGATTTTCTGGATCGTTCTGCTAGAAATGCCGGCTATGCGGTATTTGGTAAGGTCACTAAAGGTATGGATATCGTCGATCAGATTGCTAAAGTACCCACTAGAAACTATGGAATGCATCAAAATGTGCCAGTAAACCCTGTAAAAATCACCAGTGTGACGATTAAAGCACCAGTTGTGAAAAACTAGGCATAGAATAGAACAGAAATATTTAATTTATATTTCTGTTTTAAAAATATGTACTTATGTAATTATTTGCATAAAATTGAACCAATTTGGTGCATAAAAATAAAACACTCGTGATTCTTGTGCGTTAAAAGCGCTTGCACGTGTAAGAAATTGCCCTATAATGAGCACATACCGACGAGATAGACGAAAACGAACGAAGCAGATTGCTGAGTTGTTAAGTATATCGAAGTCCAGCTTCTGGCACTGACGAGGTGTTAGAAAGATCATTAAGAGATTATGAAGAACAACTTGTGTGGATTTTTACTGGTTGATTGATCGAAATTATTTTCATTGATTGATGGTAGAAATTACTCGAAGTTTATTTGAGAAATATTTGTCAGAAAATTGATGAGCCAAGATTGGTGCCCTTTAAGGCACTACATAGTATTAAACCTGTCTCTTATACACATCTGACGCTGCCGACGATCTTACGCGTGCTTATCCACATCC
>NZ_MJIQ01000104.1:0-4039 GCF_001878775.1 Acinetobacter sp. AR2-3 | reverse complement strand
ATGACTTTCGCAAGAGATCTACTCTGTTGAATATCAAAAAAAACACAGATCAATAATACATGATTTATTTTATTTCATACTGAGAAAAAGACCTGAATTTATCGGTATGACATTAGAGGAGACATGGGATATTGAACCCAATTTCAAAAGAAATTCAACTCGTATGAAGGGAATTAAAAGATATGGATTTAAATTTATATCTCTTATAAATCCAAATATGAATGATTGGGTTAATTTTGCAGAGAACTATATTGCTGACAAAAGAACAGAAAAGTTAGATGGATTAAAAAACAACCTAATTCCTTTTTTAGAGTACTTACTTAAATATAATATTACTAATCCTATAGAATACATAACTAGAACTAGTTTTGATTCTGATTTTTTGAGTTTTTTAAATTTTAAGCATAGCAATTTAGCTGAATATTCGAAAAAAGATAGAGTATTCGAAGCTTATAAATTTATTGAATATTTGAGATTGACTTTATTTGAGAATGATCCCGACTCCCCTGAAACAGTATATGGATTTAATCCCCTAAAAAAAATCTATAATGATTTTCTAAGTATTAGAGACCCTGTTTTATCAGAGTCTAACAAAGTAGCGATGCCTGCTTGGCTTGTTCAAAAAATAAAAAAATTATATTTTCCTCTGGATTCAGAATACTTTTCTGAATGGATAAACTGTCACTTGGCACTTGAAAAAGACTTCGTAGAAGTCCCTGAAAATTTGATAGATAAAAATGATCCTGATTGCGTGTGGAGATCAAGAAACATACAGCAACGAGGTCAAATTTTTGAAATATGGAATCCAGTTACTGCAATATTATTTTTTTTATTATTACATACACCACTTCGAAATATTCAGATTAGAGCACTAGATTCTGGAGAATTTGATACATTTACTTTTAATATTAATAAATCTAAAAGTTGGTTTTCAAAAAATAATAACCCTCTGATTACCCATCACACGAAAAAACCTATTTGTCGTGGTGTATTTCATATCTCTGATATAAACAAATTAGATCAAGATTGTAACTCATTATTTATTAATACAAATAAAACCGCTGACATAGATAAAGCTGCAAATAACAAAGGCTATGTAATGCCCTTATTAAATGCCCATCACATCTTGTTTTGGTTGCATAAACTGCGTACTTGGCAACAAAAATATAACCCTATTACTAAAGCCACCCAATGGGAATCAATAACAAATTCCATATATTTTGGCACCTTGAATCCAAAAGTCGTACGACACCGCAATCCAGTAGCATTTCTTTTCCGCAGTGTAGCCAATAATCCTAACGAAAGTCACCTACCTATCCCTGCTGGTAACTGTCCTAATAGATGGTTGGATTTTTTACTATATGCAGAATTATATTTTAAAAACAACAACTTACTTGGAGAAGATAATGACCTAATAATCCTAACAAAGAACTCAGAAACCAATGAAAATAAAAAAAATCCTGTTTATACGCAACATGGCATGCGTGTAACTATGATTTCATTTTTAGTGCTTGATCTAGGAATCCCTTTGGAAATAGTTTCTAAGATGATAGCAGGTCATTCTAGTATTATTATGACTCTTCACTATACGAAACTTAATACCGCTTATGTCAGAGATATATTAGACGAAGCTGAACGTAAGGTACTAGATGCTCAACAACAAAATTCTTTAAGAAGTTTAAAGCAAAAAACTATCGATTCTCTTAGTAGTGAATTTGCATCTCTAGATGTCGTTAATGCACTCTCCTTAGCTAAAGGTTGCAATGAGTTAGGCTACATAGTCACTGAGGTTGGTATATGCCCAAATGGTGCCTCGCTATGCCATATTGGAGGGGAGTGTCTAACACCTGATAGAAACAAAAATATTGAATGGGCTTCTGTTCCTGGTTATCCAAAGAAAAATTGCATCAGATGCCGATTTAATTTGAGCAGTTTAGCCTTTATTAATGGTTTGAAATTCCAGTTTGACCAAGCTGTATATAATATCAATGAACTACAAACTGAAATTGCGAAGGTTTATTCCGAAATCAATCTGTTGGAATCAATTGAATATCAATCATCAATAAATAGCTTACCTTTTTCAGAGGTTAATAAATTAAGAAGATCTAGAGAAAGAGAAGTCGAAATTTCAGCTCAATTGTCTGAAAATATTTCTAATATGCAAGCTGCTCATCATCTTATACAAACATTAATAAAGCTTAATTCAGATTCTTCTAGCAATAATCATCAGCTTGTCACTATAGGAAATATAGGTGATTTACACACAAGCATATATGAAACCTCAAGTAAGCTTTACAGCCTGAGCATCGTATGTCAGCAAGCTGAAATATATCATACAGATGACGCTGGGAAATATGCAATAAAACAAGCTCAGGCTATAGATTGTATGTTAGACATGAATGGATTAAAGCCTATCATGTATAGGATCCCAACTGAGCTTCAACTTGCAGCGGGTAATAGTTTAATAAAACTTATGCAAAGCCATATGCCTAATGACACCATTATTGAGATTATGCCTTTTCTCGAATGTGAACGTAAATTAGAAGAAATTGGTTTACTACAACCATTTAAGGAAAAGATAGAACAAATGTCTATTCAATTAACAGCACCGTCAACCTTTAGTCAAGATTTTAAACTCAAATAAACAGAGGTAAAAAGAATGAATGATCCTGAAACATTATTTCAAGAGCTATATATCTCAGCTTCAGAAAGGAAAAAAAAAGTTTTGAAGAGAATTCATGATGCCTGTAAGTCTCAATATGAATTACATAAATCCAATGACTTTTCGGTGGCCACCATTTCAAAAATCATTGAAGATGAAGGACCGTCAGAAAGAGCTATACATAATAAAACAGGTGCAGATTATAAAGCTTTAATATTAGCTTGGGCTGCATTCGCTGGCCCTAAAAAAACTATAAAGAAGGTCTCTTATGCGAGCCAAGTTGAGCAGGAGCTTTCTCTTATAGAAGATATTGGCTTAAGAACCTTGGCATTAAGTTTATACTCTCAGCTTAAACAAAAAAAATCTGAAGTTAATCAACTTAGAAAAATTCTCGAATCTAATCTAACAATCAATTTAGCAACTAATCAAAAGCCTTCTGATCAATACATAGATCTAAATATAACTAAAATTGATACTTTACTCCCTATTGAGGTCTCTGCTTTACAAGAGGCAATAAGTAGGTCAACAATCGAAACGAACAATTGGATCATTGACGAAAATGGTGCAGTGAAAGCAGAAAGTGGGCGTAGAATATTTAGAGCTGGGTATGTTTCCGCTGTAAAGAAAATTTTATCAAACTATTGATTACCCTATGTGGATATCAAAAATATAAGCTTAATAACCAATCTGTAATCTAACTGACTTATTACAAAGACACTGTTATCAACAGTTGGATAAAGTGTCTTCACACTAGGTCTTAATACTGTTGTATTTGGTAACTTATAAATACTATTCGGCTCTTTTTCGCTCACCACGTGTATGCAACTTTCCACGCACCATAATTTGACCGTTAGTAAAAGTAACCTCCTCACGAATTTGGTGGGCTACCCATCCAGCTTGTTCTAATGCAGGGTTGATAAACTTGCTACAAATATCACGCTCAGACAACTTCTTTTTATCCATACCCCAAAACCATATTTTTTATTTGGAATTGAACTAAGCATAATGAATCCTAATGTTTTTTAATAGGCAAATTGAAGATTTATCTGATCAATTTAAAGTATTTCCATATTAAAATTCACTTATATTAAAATGTTGCATAAGTTTTTTTATGACATTTTTTTTGGTGCTTAAATCATTCAAAATTTGAAGATGTTCTTGTTGAATAACGTCAATTTGGCAAGCTATTTCTGGATACTCTGCCTTTAATTCACTAAGGCTTTGTTGCATAAACACTGTCTCTTATACACATCTGACGCTGCCGACGATCTTACGCGTGTAGATTTCTGTGGGCGGCGTGTCGTGCATCAAAACAAGATCAACAATACAGCAAAAATATCAATCACGATCATGTCAGAACAGATATCAGCTCACATG
>NZ_MJIQ01000103.1:0-1084 GCF_001878775.1 Acinetobacter sp. AR2-3 | reverse complement strand
GTAATAAATACTACACGCGTAAGATCGTCGGCAGCGTCAGATGTGTATAAGAGACAGACTATGAATAAGATGATGAATGCTCTTATCCTAGAAAATTTTGGTGATCATGAATTTAAACGGCACTGTTGCAAATAGTGATTTGAGTCGATGATGTTCCCTTTAAAAAGTGCTTAGAGACCGAAAACCCTGTTGATTAGACACACTTCACCCTGAGGCTGACCATAATAAAATGACGATGCTTGTCCTTTACGTAGTGCACGCATGACTTCAATACCTTTAATTGTGGCATAAGCAGTCTTCATAGATTTGAATCCTAATGTGGCCCTGATGATTCGCTTTAACTTACCATGATCACATTCAATGACATTATTTTTATACTTAATCTGCCTGTGCTCAATATCTACTGGACATTTTCCTTCTCGCTTTAATCGTGATAAAGCATGGCCATAGGTCGCTGCTTTATCTGTATTGATGACCCGTGGAATTTGCCATTTTTTCACCGTATTGAAGATCTTTCCTAGAAAACTATAGGCTGATTTACTGTTCCGTCTAGCGGAAAGGTAAAAGTCAATCGTATGACCCCGTTGATCAACTGCACGATACAGGTAAGTCCATCGCCCCTTCACTTTGATATAAGTCTCATCCATATGCCATGAATGTAAATCTGTAGGATTACGCCAATACCAGCGTAACCGTTTTTCCATTTCTGGAGCATAACGCTGAACCCAACGATAAATTGTACTGTGATCCACATTTATGCCTCGTTCAGCGAGCATTTCTTGAAGTTCACGATAGCTGATGCCATATTTACAATACCAACGAACAGCCCAAAGAATGATTTCACCTTGAAAGTGCCGACCGTGGAAGGGATTCATCTGCTGTATCTCGAAATAAATAAGATATTTAGCTTATCATGTCAGCCTATTTGCAACAGTGCCTTATCTGTCTCTTATACACATCTGACGCTGCCGACGATCTTACGCGTGTAGATCTCGATCTCCGTAGCCTTCCTAGAAAAATAAATTATTCACATCAAAATAACGAATCTTTACATATTTCCGCTATTACTATCTCTCTTTCTTCC
>NZ_MJIQ01000102.1:0-3880 GCF_001878775.1 Acinetobacter sp. AR2-3 | reverse complement strand
AATGGATGAAGTGGTGGGAGTAAAGTGTGAAAAGAACCAGAATAGGGTGTAGTGTTATGTAGATTAATATATGTAAATAGTGACAGAGAGTTGATTTTTTTTTTTTGTCTCGTGGGCTCGGAGATGTGTATAAGAGAGAGAAAAATTACAATAAAATGATTGGAAAAATACGAGTTGTAATCGAACATATTAACAGTCAATTGAAAAGATTTAGAATACTAAGTGAACGCTATCGAAATAGACGGAAAAGATTCGGTTTACGCATTAACTTAATCGCTGCACTGGTAAACCGGATGAACTTGCAATAACGACTTTCGCAAGAGATCTATTAATCCCATGGTAGAAAAATGCCACTATTTTTTTAGCCCGTTCTAGCCACAAATAAAATTTCATAGCGTATTATCTTACGATTATATTTGATCCCTGAGGAATAAACTGCGCGTCCTTCAAATGACATGAAGGTGAGCGTAGCTGATATCAAGCATCTAGGCAAACGGCAAACTGGGTAGCCACTGATAAAAATTTTAGGATCAGGTTCAGTCTAAATTAATAAGTAAACTCACAGTAAGCAAGGATAATACTTAATATTCCAGAATATTCCTATTTTAACTGTTTAGCTTTGTACCGACAGTTACATCAGCTTTAAAGATTTTTATATTTTAACAGAGTCTGATGAACGGGATGGTTTTTGGGCATCAGTTCAATCAGACGTTCTACAGCATCAATCGCTTCAGGAAAATGTGCCACATGTTTCAGCAAGACATCGGTTTCATTAGCCTTGAAAATGGCATCGCTCAGGCGTGATTCCAGACAATCTCTCCAGGCGCATAGAAATGGACTTTCTGTTTTGGCCAGAAATACGCCGGTACATAATTTCAAGGCTGAATCGATATACCCAGCATCTAAAGATTGCTCTGTCATTAAAAAATCAGCCTCTACATGCGCCAATAAACGATAGGGTCTGGAACCCAGCATACCACCTAATAAATCGCGTAATTGTGACATTTCTGCTTTTAAAGTCCCCATACTGACCTTGCGCTCGCCATATAAGGCTTGATGCAATGTATCTAGACTCAGACCCTGCGGACATAAGGCTAGAATGGTCAGAATTTCAATCTGTCGAGGAGTCAGAACCAGCATCTTGCCATTAAACAGCACTTGAGGTACTGAAAAAGCTCGAATAAACAGGCGCTGCTTCTGGCATTCTAGTAGAGCCGACTGGATGATCGTAGCACAGCGCTCCGCAGCTAGTAGTGCTAAACTGTTATGCTTTGGCCAGGTAGTCGACAGATCAATGACACCTAAGACCTGTTTTGAATAGGGATCAATAATCGGGGCAGCGTAACAAACCCAATCATGAATGGAGGACATGTAATGTTCACTGGAAAAGACACAGCTGGATTGTTGAGTTTTTAAGGATAATGCCAATGCATTGGTTCCGACTAGCTCTTCGCGCCATTGCCCACCTTCAATAAAATGTACACTTTCTGCGGCACTTTGCATTTGTGGGCTAGAAGCTGCCCAAATGATGGTGCTGCCGATATCTCCGACCGCCAGCACCATAGAAGATTGCTCGGCAATATGTTTTAAATCCTGAGCACAATGTTGCAGGGCTTGGGCTAAAGTTGAGGAAGAAGTGGTCTTTTTTAAATCCGTCAGCGGTGCTGCTAAACGATTCTTCGGGATTTCAGCCGAGGATGAACGTTGCCAGGAGCTGGCAATACTCTGTCCCAGCTGTTCTGCATGTAAGGGAGACAAACTGCTGTTTTGCCGAAGCTGATCAGTATTGTGCCTTTTTTCCATCAAATCTTGTTTTGTCATCATTCCTTATTCTCACAACAATTCATGATTTACATCCGCTGTAATCGTTATTTTTTTAAAATGGATGAAAATATCGTGAACATGCTAGCCCCAACCTTTTTCCAACCTTATACCAGTTATATTAATCAAATAAGGTGCAGAAGTACCTTATACCAAAGCTGTAGAAGCGGTTTTGCCATACGAAAATAAGCAAAGGAAATAAATATGCGTTACGTCGATCCTAATCAACCTGATTCAAAAGTTCATTTTAAAGCACAATACGAGAATTTTATTGGCGGCGAATGGGTCGCTCCGGTCAAAGGTGAATACTTTGACAACATCTCTCCGGTAGATGGCAAAGTCTTTACCAAGGTTCCGCGTTCTTCTGTAGAAGACATTGAATTGGCCCTGGATGCAGCGCACAAAGCCAAAGAACAATGGAACAGAGCATCGCCGACCACCCGCTCCAATATTCTGTTGAAAATTGCCGATCGTCTGGAACAAAATCTGGAACTGCTGGCAGTGGCAGAAACCTGGGATAACGGCAAACCGATCCGTGAAACGCTGGCTGCCGATATTCCGCTGGCTATTGACCATTTCCGTTATTTTGCCGGCTGTATTCGTGCGCAGGAAGGCGGCATTTCCGAAATTGATGAAGATACGATTGCTTATCATTTTCATGAGCCATTGGGCGTCGTGGGTCAGATTATCCCGTGGAACTTTCCGATTCTGATGGCTGCCTGGAAACTGGCACCTGCCCTGGCTGCGGGCAACTGCATTGTGTTGAAACCTGCAGAACAGACTCCGGTCAGCATTCTGGTGCTGGCTGAACTGATTCAGGATATTTTGCCACCGGGCGTGTTGAACATCGTCAATGGCTACGGGGTCGAAGTCGGCCGTCCACTGGCGACCAATCCCCGTATTTCCAAGATTGCCTTTACCGGTTCCACCGCAGTGGGTCAGATGATCATGCAATATGCGACTGAAAATATTATTCCGGTGACTCTGGAACTTGGCGGTAAATCACCAAACTTGTTCTTTGCCGACATTATGGATCAGGAAGACGATTATCTGGACAAAGCGCTGGAAGGTTTTGCCATGTTTGCCCTGAACCAGGGTGAAATCTGCACCTGTCCATCGCGTGCGCTGATCCAGGAAAGTATTGCTGACGAATTTCTGGCGCGTGCCGTTGAACGGGTGAAACGGATTAAAACCGGGCATCCGCTGGATACTGACACCATGATTGGCGCGCAAGCCTCACAGGAACAGCAGGACAAGATTCTGGGCTGTATTGCCACTGGTCGTGAAGAAGGCGCACAGATCCTGACTGGTGGTGAAGCACGTCAGGAAGTGGGTCAAGGTTTCTATATTGAGCCGACTATCTTTAAAGGCACCAATGACATGAAGACCTTCCAGGATGAAATCTTCGGGCCTGTATTGGCTGTGACCACCTTTAAAGACTTTGATGATGCGATCAAGATCGCCAATGATACGATTTATGGACTCGGTGCCGGTGTCTGGTCACGCTCAGCGCATACCTCTTACCGTGCAGGCCGTGCTATTCAGGCAGGTCGGGTCTGGACTAACTGTTATCACATCTACCCTGCCCATGCGGCTTTCGGTGGTTATAAAAAATCAGGGATTGGGCGTGAGAATCATAGAATGATGCTGGATCATTATCAGCAGACTAAAAACTTGCTAGTCAGCTATTCGACCAAACCAGCCGGGTTCTTTTAAGAAGTGAAATACATTCAAAGCGAACTTCGGTTCGCTTTGAATGTATGGTAGCTAGCTTTCACAAAATATCAGCAACATCTTCAAGCTGCGGCCAATTCAAATAAAGTTTTTAGTCTAGGACTTACGCACTATTATTTATAGATTTTCTGTGGCAGCAGATGATTCTTATCGAGAATAAATTCATCAATAAAGTTCTTGATAATTGGTCTAAATAATTTCTTCTGCCAACGATATACATTTTCAAAGATCCGCTCAAACTGGTTCTTTTGTATCTCAACATAGGCCATCAAGGCTGAGAAAATATGATTCAAAATCAGCTTAGATCGTCTTACTTGAAACTTTT
>NZ_MJIQ01000101.1:0-12291 GCF_001878775.1 Acinetobacter sp. AR2-3 | reverse complement strand
AGGGACGAAAGCTCAACTACAGCATTTTCAATAAATTAGCTGGGCTACAGCAGAATGAGATCGTTGAGAATAAACGGTTAGGTACAGTTCTGGCACATATTCAGCAACAGCATGAAGAGTTGGAAAAACAGAATAAACGTTCCCGTCTCAAGAAAAGTATGCCGAGTCGTAAAGCTCAGAAAGCTGTTATTGAACAAAGAAAGTTAAATCCTGTGCTTGACTCTTGTGGTTAAAAACAGGACATTTTAAATGGTTTATCGCATAGACATTTTAATTGGTGAATAACACAGTCTGTAACTCCAAAATAGAAATGTCCGGTTTCTCCAAAGTAAAAATGTCCGCTTTTAGAATATGCACTTTTGCAATTTCGTTAGCGGACGGTTTGATATGTTGGTGTCTATGTCGGATAAAGAACTTAAACGATTGTCGGTCTTGCAGGAAATCTGCGATCAACGCATGAACCGTACCGGGTTTGTCGGAGACTTTTTATTTAAGTTAGGCCACCTGACCTAACGGGTTAATCTTATCATAGTACATTGCTTCAAACTCAAAAGGCGATACATAACCCAGTGCACTGTGTACACGCTTTTTATTGAACCAATCTACCCAGTTTAGTGTCGCAAGTTGTACATCTGCTAAACCTTGCCAATCTGCTTTTAGATATTCAATCACCTCTGTTTTGTATAAGCCATTCACCGTTTCAGCCAGGGCATTATCGTATGAATCACCAGTTGTACCGACTGATGCTCGTAAATTTGCAGCTTCTAAACGATTGGTATAGCGAATAGAAAGATATTGAACACCTCTATCGGAATGATGAATCACATTCTTTGGCATGCTTCGATCGTGTAATGCTTGCTCCAATGCATCGAGCACCATATCTGTATTCATCCGTGTAGATACTTTCCATCCAACAATTGCTCGTGAGAACACATCAATAATAAAGGCGGTATAGACCCAGCCTGAATGAGTTTGAATATAGGTAAAGTCACTCACCCACAGTTGGTCAGGATGATCAGCATTAAAATTACGTTTCACTAAATCATCTGCTCTTTTTTGATCATCTCGGCTACGGGTGGTTTGTTTATTCTTACCACGCCAAACACCTTGTATACCTAGCTTCTGCATCAATCGAGCAACTGTACAACGTGCGATAACATAACCTTCACGTTTCAATTGTTGCCAGACCTTACGCACACCATATCGACCTGAACTTTCTTTCCAAATTCGTTGAATTTGTTCAGCATGATGCTCATCATGTAGATCTCGTTTCGCTCGATGTTCTGGATTGTCAGCGAGATCTAAAGTTCGGTAATAGGTTGAAGCTGCGATCGGTAAAATCCTACAAATCGCATCAACACCATATAAGTCTTTATTGTTATGGATGAAATCCACCATTATTTGTGTGGGTGGTCGAGCTCCGCCTGGGCGAAAAAAGCGGCTGCTTTACGTAGAATTTCATTGGCACGCTTTAATTCTTTAATTTCACGTTCCATTTGCTTCATTTTTTCTTGATCAGATATCTGTTGTACTTTAATAGGATTTTGCTGATCTAAATGCTTTTGATGCCAGGCACGAAGTGTTTCAGGAGCACAACCAATCTTAGGCGCAATTGCTGTGATTGCAGCCCAAGTAGAAGGATAATCTTTTTCAGATTCAATCAATAATTGAACCGCTCTTTCTCTGATTTCAGGGGTATATTTTAATTTTGTCATCGGGATAGTCTCTCAGAATATTGACTCTCCGACAAACCCGGTACGGTTCATAATCGCAAAAGTGCATATTCTAAAAGCGGACATTTTTACTTTGGAGAAACCGGACATTTCTACTTTAGAGTTACATGGGCTTTGTGAGGCTGAAATGACCGTCACGCGACAGATAAGTTGACATTTGCGATATATATAATGTCGATATCGGTCTGTATCTGATGGAATATTACAATCAGATACGATCTCATCAACTTAATGATGGTGTCAGCTCTTGCGCAGCCGAATAAAAACTTAAAACTATGTCCAATATTTGTTGACCACTACAGGGCTTTAATCGCCTTCCATAAATAGTTGTCCATAAAAATTAATTTTGAATTTTCAGCAGAAAATAACGCTAAAATGAAATTAGAGCTTTTTTGACACGTATAATATTTTTAGCTTTATCGTTATTAGTCGACTTAGGGTTGGCTGCTTTACTAGCCTATTAGTCTTTTATCTATTAACCAGCTGGATGCCCACCATTCTAAAAACAGCAGGCTTGAGCACGCAGCAATTTTCCCTTTTGGTGGAGTATTTGGAGCCATTATCATGGGGTGGTATATGGATAAAATAAATCCAACGAAAGTGGTGAAATATGCTTATCTGATTGCTGTTCGATTTTTCATCATCGCAGGTTTGGTAGATAACAATGTGCTGTTATTCGGAATCACAATTTTTCTGATTGGTGCTCTCTTGGTGGGTGCACAATCTTCTTTATTACCGCTTGCTGCCATGACCTATCCAACATCATGTCGTGCAGTTGGAGTTTCCTGGATGCATGGTATTGGACGTACAGGTGCAATTCTCGGTGCTTTTTATGGTTCTTTGATTTTTAGTTATGAACTGGGACTGGCGCAGATTTTCTATATACTGGCAATTCCTGCAGCAATTTCCTTCCTTGCGTTATTTGCAAATGTTATTTATGAAAAACGTCAAGTAACTTTAAAAGTAGAACCTACTGCTCAGCTTGAAATATCATAATCCTAATTAAAATTTAGACATTAAAAGAGATTACAGCAGGACTATAATCTCTTTTAAATTTTAGTCGGTATATTTGGCCTTGAGTTAAATATTTTTGTGATTTCAATTTAGAAGCTTTTTTATTTGCTGGCTTCTGATCACTAAAAATAATTTTAAAAACGATCAAGAGACTTTTACTTACATAATTTTATCTGAGCAAGTCATAGTTTGAGATTTCAATTTTTACATTGAAAAAATTAATATAAGCAACTGATAATATTTAACAAATTTGTGACAACTTATGTGGCATAAAGAATTGACATTCAATGTCGTTCAAAACTATAAGTTATTGATTTAAATTGTACCAAAATGTCAACTTATCTATCGCGTGACGAGGACCTTTGCTTATATGCTTTCCTCTAGAGCCTACATTGAACAATACGGCAAGCCTTTGACCTTTTATCTATATTTGAGTATTGATCTGATAGCGTGTATTACGTCCACCTCCTTCCAATTTGACGATACATTCTTTCTCAAGTAAGTCTGATAAATGGCGAGTAGCTGTTGCCTTACTGACTTTAGCAACCTTTTGATATTGTGAAGCACTAATACCATGTTCAAAGCCATTTTCTCCACCGTCCAATAAACGATTTAGAACTTTACGTTGTTCTTCACTCAAGGCTAAATTTGAATACCTATGCCAAAACTGACTTTTAAGCAATGTTCGACTGATCTGCGCTAAGGTTCCTTCAAGGCTATCATTCAATGTATCTAGAAACCAAATCAGCCAATTTGTGATATCAGAATCACTTTTTTGGGTTTGTTCTAATACCTCATAGTAACTTTTACGCTTGTTTAATATCGCAGTAGACATTGCATATAAACGAATACTCTGTTCATCCATTTGAGCTAAAGCAAGGTCTGTAAGTATACGTGTAAGACGGCCATTACCATCATCAAATGGATGCAGAGTAACAAACCATAAATGGGTAATTCCTGCCCGTAACAGAGGGTCAAGCAATGAATCCCTCAAACTCTGATTAAACCACTCTATAAATGTATTTAAGCGATCTTCTAAACCTTCTCTTGGGGGGGCTTCAAAATGTACTTTAGGATAATCCAATCGACCTGAAACAACCTGCATAGGCTCTGCCCCTCGAAGTTGACCAATTCGTAAACGTTGCATTGTCCAGTCTGGATCATTGAAAAGCCAACGATGCCATTGCATGAGACGCTTAACAGTCAGTGGTTGCTTAACATTATTAAGCGCATCTAGCATGATATTGGCTAAACCTTCTGATCGATCTGAGCTTGGATAAGGATGTTCAAGAGTGATACCTAAGCGTTGAGCTAGAGATGATCGCAATGAAAAAACATTGATGGTTTCATTTTCAATTGCTGATGAAGCAACAAGATTGGCAAGTAGAGTATCCAGAGTGAATTGTTCTTTTGCTAAATCATGCTGACTTTGTCCAAGAAGAATCCCTATTTTTTGATGTATCTGTCTGGTTTTAGGTAAGATAATTGAATCTTGCCATGTGAAATTTGTCCAGTTTTTTGCTTGCCAAATCCATTCCTGCATTTTTAATCTTTCTTTAAAAATCTAAGTTGAGTTGAATATAGCATATATTCAAATCAACTAATGAGCCGAATGTATTGGTTAATTAGCTCATCTATTTATCTAGGAAAGTTTTAGAATTTTTCCTGATTCCATCAGATCTCTAGGGGAAAGTTATCCCCAATTTCTGTGGATAAAACCGGGACAACTTTTAGCTTTTTTGTACGCCCTGGCGCACAGACATTTAGGGATTTTGCGGCTAGGGGATCTGTGCTTTTTTACTTATGATGAAGTCATGCAGGAACAGGAAGTTCCGGAACAGAAAACAACAACGATAAGTTCTAACACTAGGATAGCGAGGGTAGAATAGCAGCTACCAAAGATCGCACTGTAAAAAACCCTGGCAGGATGTCAGGGTTTTTTATTGCTTGGATTCTCAGACGAAGTGCAACAGAGATTAATTTAGGTAGGAAGTGGGATGAGATAGCATCTTGCTTCCAGACCGACCAAAGTCAAAGTTGCACAATGAAGTGGGATTGATTAATAGCAGACAGTGGTAAATTAATTTGGAAAATTTTTCCCCGAATATCTTTTATTCCAAAATTTTTCAGGCGTGCAGTATGCATTTTTAAATACTTTTCTGCATTATCTTGACTATCAAACAGGTAAATTCCCCCTGCTTCCTGAGCATCGCTATTTTCTGTCCATATTTTCCAGATCATGCCAGCTTCCTGATTAATACTTTCTGCAAGTGTTTGATAGGCGCGACTCATCTCTTCTCCAAATGGGCCTGGCGTCGGAAAGTCTACCTGAAGAATAACAGCCATGGTTTTATCCTCTATCGTCTAATAGCAATCTTCATACTCTAGCATTTTGCTAATGATTTTAAAGAAAAATTAGTCCTAAAATTGACTATTAAATTTTTTTAAGTTTACTAAGCACCGTTGATATTTACTGTTCATAATTAAAACTTTGAGAATAGCTTCAATAAAATTAAGTAAATTTGAATTATGATGAATTGATAAATTACGCAGAATAACTTTTAACTTTTGCCAGTGTTGATCTGTCAGCATGGTACGAGGCATATCGAATAGTGAAATTGGGTTTGAAGATTTCATTTTACTACTTCGCTATTTCTTGAGCTCAAAGTGTCAACACCCCCTAATATTTTATGATCATCACTGGCAGTTCCGTTGAGCGAAGTACAGCTGTGGTCACACTTCCTAATCTCCATTTTTTAAAACCTTTACGCCCATGCGATCCCATCACAATAAGATCAGCTTTTAGCTGTTTGGCAGTTTTCACAATACTTTCTTCAAACACTACACTTTTTAGGACTTTAGTTTCAACTTGAACGCCCGCCGCATATGCAATTTCACTTGCTTGTTTTAATACCTCTTCTGCATTCGCATAAGCTTGAATAAAGTGTTCTTTCATTGGAGCAGAGACATAATAGTAATAGAAATCTGCATCTGTAAATGGATCTTCAGAAACCAGACTGATGAAGGTCAATCTGCTACCGAATACCTGAGCAATTTCGACCGCATGTTTTACCGCGGAGAATGAAATTTTTGAACCATCAACTGGTACTAAAATATTCTGGTATGACATCGATAATGCTCCAAATACGAACTTTCTATTCAGTTATAGATAACATAAGCATGTTAGCGCTTCAATTTAAAGCATTAAACAATATCAAACTTATCGGGAGGGCTACTTAACTAAAAACAATTGAATAGCTTTTTGGCTGCTATTCACCTGATGATCAAGCCTGCTTAACTTGGCAAGACGTATCCCTTTTCCCTAATTAAACGTACTGCTGCATCACATACTTCTACATCATAAATCGTTCCACGTCCTTTTAAGATTTCTGCAAGCGCAACCTCTATGCCTAAAGCAGGACGGTATGGGCGATGCGTAGCCATTGACTCGATCACATCGGCCACCGTCAGAATACGCGCCTCAGGATGAATCTCATCACCTTTTAATCCTTTAGGATAACCTGTCCCATCCATGCGTTCGTGATGCTGACCAATGATTTCAGCAATTGGAATATTGAAAGGAACATCCTTGAGAATTTCATAACCAGCCTGCGCATGACCTTTCATCATTTCCATTTCCAGATAGGTCAGACGAGTAGGTTTGGTCAGAATTTCGGAAGGAATTGAAATTTTACCAATGTCATGTACCAATCCAATCTCTTCCATCTGCAGACAGCGTTTTTCATTCCAGCCCATTTCCTTGGCAATCGCACTGGCAATCAGCCCGACACGGCGTTCATGTCCCGCTGTATAAGGGTCGCGTAATTCCACCATGATCGATACGGCTTGTAACGTACCATACATGGTAGCTTCCAACTGCTCAAGCTGTCGGGCAATCTGGTCCTGTGCCTGCTTTTGCTCGGTAATGTCCTGTGCCATCACAATCGAGGCTGGCAAGCCATCATCCCAAGTGATGCGACGGCTATGCAGGGCAAATTCCCGGATCTGGCCATTTTGATGTCGGAACGGAACCACACAGGATAGGCTCGAATATTCTGCAGCCTGATCCTGCTCTTGGTTAATCAGTGCCGGTGTGTCTGCGGCCATGGTGCTAAATTCCAGAATATTATGTCCAATGAGTGCTGCAGCAGACCTGCCCAGCATATTGGCATAACTCGGGTTGACATACAGATAGTGATTGTCGCGCAGCACATACATCCCGACCACGGTTTGTTCCACCATACCCCGGAAACGCTGTTCACTGTCTCGTAACTCCTGTTCAGTTTTGCGAATAGCTGTAAGATCATTCCAAGCCAGAATCACATCATTGCCGACAATCGCCAGTGTTCGCTGAGCAATACGCTGACTACCATCTTTAGCTAACAGAGTAATTTCAGGAAATTGCACCTGTTTACCGTTTTTTGCCAGTTGCAATGCCTCTTTCCAGTTCTGTTGCATAAACTGTCTTTGCTCTGGATTAGGCGCCACTTTTTCCAGCCAGGCTTCCCGATTTTGAAAATCTTCCAGACTATATCCCAGCCATTTTTCATAGGCCAAATTAACCGCAAGAATGCGTTCATCCTGTATGGAAATAATATGCATCGGTACAGGAGACTGCAAAAACAACTGCTGGAAACGTTGTTCCATCTGCTGCGAATAGGTCTCGGCAGTTTTGCGATGTTGCTCCGCTGAAAAACGCTCCAACGCAAAAGAAATATCCCTAGAGAGATTTTGCAGCAGCTGAATTTGCTCCTCATCAAATTCAACTGGTCTGGTAGTATATACCCCCACTAATCCCCAGAAATGTCCACCAAGCAACACCGGGATTAATGCTGCCTGACTTATCTTCTCCTGTTTTAAGTACTGTCTCCATGCCTGGTATTCTGGTGAAACATTCTCGTCCACATCATTGACCAAGGAATAGGCATAGATATCCACCTGTGGACTGGTATTTTTCACCTGATACAATGGAGTATTTTCGTCTTGCTGTAAGATAGTACGTAAAGTGGGCATAATATTTGCGCTAATATTATGATGAAACTGAATCATTAATGGACTGTCCGCCTGATCCTCTACTTTGATTGCAATTAAAATTTTAGCAAAACTACCCAGCTTCAACAGCACCTGTTGCAACTCGGTTAGCAAATCTTGCCGATTCTGGCTATGCGCAATCACCCGGTTGGTTTCAATGAGCAGCTGATAGAGGTAAGTCAACCGTGCTACACGCCTTTGTGACTGTATCCGGGTATATACATCGGTAATCTGACCGGTGATATGATCGATTAAACTCTGCTCTTCATCTAGAAAAGTCGGGGCATCCGCTGCCGGATCATACCAGATGCTTAAGGTGCCGAATTGCTGAGTCTCATTGGCAAAGACCGATTGCAAAAAAGGCATCTGAGCCGGAGGGGCTGTACCAAAAACACCCCAGTCACTATCAATCTGCAGCTTAACCCGCTCCGGAGAAGAGAAGCCGGAAGGGATTGTCTGCATCACTTTGTGCAACAGCTCGCTCATGCCGGTATGGGTATTATTGCAGAGTTGATTGATCTGATTCAGACATCGCACTTCTTTTACACGTTCCTGCAGATCCTGCAGCAAAAACTGGCGATCGGTAATATCGTGTACCACCATGACCCAGACGGTTTTTTTACCCAGGCGTTCTGCAAAAGGTGCCACATGACACTCGACCGTTTTGTGATCCGGCAAGGTCAACTGGACTAAAAACTCTTGCGGTGCCTGCTGCAATCGGGAGCACACCGGGCAATCTTCGGCCTTTACCCGAGGATCATGCACCAGTTCATGCACAGAGCGTTCGCTCAATTGTGTCGCTGGAATGCCGTGCAGCTGGGCTGCCGCCAAGTTGACCTGCTGAATCATTTGGCTAGAAGTGACAATATAGGTTGGATCAGGAATGGTGTCATAAGTGCTGGCAGCCTTGGACAACATGCTAAAAGGCTCTTTAATGGTCGACTCGACCAATGCCATATAAATGAACCAGTACGAATAGACTTTCAGAATATGCCCCAGCAGATTGGCATCGGCATATACGGACACATATTGGGTAAAGGCAAATTCAGAAGCCATCATGGTCAGCATGGACAGGCTGACCCCAAACGTCAGTTGAGGCGATAAATATTCGCGGCGCTGCCAGACCAGCACCAGTGCTAACGCCAGAACCGCAATAATCAGATATTCACTGTAAATTTTAAAAGGGGTCAGGCCTTGCTCATCAACAAAGGCGGTTGGAAAGAAACCCAACATCACAGCGCTGACAATCCCCACACTGAACAGACCAAAAAACAGGTTCAATGCAAGAGGCTTGATCGCCCGTGTCAGCATAAAGGGCGCAGCGAGCATGGCAAAGGCCTGCAATAACCGGGCACCAATCCATAATTGAGTGGCCTGATTGGCACTGTCCACCGGAAGAATTTGCATGCCTTTATATAGCAGGGTGTGGAACAGGTCAATAAATCCACACCAGCCAAGCGCGATGGCAATGAAAACCACAAAATAATTTTTAGTAAAATGCCGTGACACCACGGTCACAATCAGCGCTGTGAGCGCGATAATGATTGAAATCAGTTCTGCCACGGTATGGGTAAATAGGAAACCAAAACTTTGATTGGTCCACCAGATCAGCAAGGCAAAAATCGTCGGAGGAATCAGCATCATATAAGGAGAAATAAACGACTTGAGGTCGAATACATCTGGTGAAAATAAGTCACGAGATGATTTTGGCATAAAATTCCCCAATGAAATTCACAAATAGCCTTATACAATAAGGTTATTCAAGGTTTTTTATTTGTTGAAAATTCACATGTTTATTATAACATTGAGCCAAGGTAAATATTCCGTAAATATATTCATAAAATCCTTTACTACTAAAAAAATACGCTAGATCTCTCTATGCAATTTTCATCAGTAAAGGTCTAAAAATCAACGCGTACAGTTGCGTCCTTCACGCTTGGCCTGATACAGTTTTTGATCTGCCATGCGCAATACTTCCTCTACATCGTTAGAACTATTTGGCCAGTAAGCAATCCCAATGGAAATGGTCACTATACCAATTTCTCCCATTTCAGTGAGCTCAACCGCTTTTCGTAGCCGTTCCGCAGCCTGAAAAACGGTTGCCGGGTCTGAGGCCGCCATTAAAATAATAAACTCCTCTCCTCCCGAACGGCAGCAGACATCATTGTCTCGGAAATGATATTGCATCACGTTCGCTAGCCTTTGTAAGACAATATCGCCTTTGTCATGCCCATAGGTATCGTTCACCTTTTTAAAGAAGTCGATATCTGCCGCCAGCACAGCAAAATCGGTACGCATACGCACAAACTCTTCGATAAACAGGTTCATTCCACGGCGATTGTATAAACCAGTTAGGGGATCAGTATTCACTGATTGATTCAACTCATCAATTTTTTCATTGAAATTTTGACAGCTCAGCATCAGAGAATTTTTGAATTGATTGACTTCAAAATACGAAGGTTTAATTTCGTTGATTTTATCCTGAACATCCTGCCGACTGAGCATACTGGCCATTTTCGCCAAATGGTTTAAAGGCAGTGCAATCAAGCCCGATAAACGCCAGACCACAAAGAAAATGAATAAATAGAATAGGCTAATCCCGATTGATACCTTGATAATAATACTGTTGGCTTGAGCAAATAACTCACTAATCGGCTGCTGTGATACCACAATCCAGCTCACGCTGGGAATATGCGAGAAACCGACCAGGCTATCTATGCCTTTACTGTTCATCAGACGGAAAGCACCAGCCTGTTGATGAAGCATCGTGGTCAATCCATCACCGGTCTGGACTTTCTGTCCGATTTGCCGAGTATCGGCATGAAAAATGATCTGTCTTTGATCATCCACGACGTAAGTATAATTTTTCTTGTAGCCATATTTGGATGCCAGCATTTCACTTACCAGATTCTTGCTTTGCAGGTAAATCGTTCCCGCAATAAAACCTAAATATTTTCCTTGATCATCAAAAACCGGCTCAGAAACAATGACGATCAATCTATTGGTTGAAGACCAGTACGGTGAAGAAATATAAGTTTGCTTACGTTTAATCGACTCGGTAATACCGTGGGTTCTATGAATTTTTCTAGAATCAATTTTCAAGGTTTTTGGGGAAAATGAAATGATCCGTCCTTCCCGGTCAGCTAAAAAAACACTGTTGAAATTGCCTGACTGACTTTTGAGACGTAATATTTCGTTTCTTGTTAAATTTTCATTAGAAAAGTTTTTTCCCAACAGATTGGCGCTAAATCTTAAATTTTTTAGGATTTCTTCAAACTGATAATTAGTGTGTGCAGCAATTCTGGAAGAATATTCGGCATTCAGGGCCAAAGAATTGTCGATCAGGCGCTCTTTGACCGTATAGTTAACAAAGAATAAAGAAAAGACAAACAGACAGGTCACGCTTAAGATCGTTAGCAATAATATTAAGCTGCGCAAGTTCAAATGGAGCGCTGATAGAACCTGTCTCAATAGGTCAATCCTAAGTGTTGATTTGTGATACTTATATCATAAAAAACCTTAAATCGATTGCTTGTTTCATGAACATTAGTGTCAGCAACATAACCAACAAATTGCCTCCCTTCCATTGACCTCTTTTCACAAAGTAACTGTGATTAAAAAATACTTATATCCAAGTACCAATGCATACTTTAGGCACTAAAACAACATAATTTTCCCGAAATTACCCTTCAGTAAACATCAATTAGCCTTGTTAATACAGACGTTATGCATAATTTTCCACAAGTTATTCTTAAATAGACACTCACTACCCTTATTAATACAAAAAATTCACATAATTTGTCCAAAAATTATTCTTGAAAAAACATCTATCATCTTTATTAATGTACAAATTCTACATAATTTTTCCAGAATTATCCAAGAATAGACATTCAGTTCCATGATTCATACATAAATTTCGCAAATTTTTACCTTAGAAAATTTAACTTTTAGATCATAATTTATTTACATATATATGATTCAACATTAACTCATATGAAGTTCTTTATTTTTAATAATTATTTTGGAACTTAATAATTATCATAAGATTAATTTTTTATTCAAATAATAAGATTGTATTTATGATTAATAATTAAATTTATAAATAAATTATTTCTTATACATATATATTAAAATTTATTTTGAATAAAAATTAAGCAATCTATTTAATTATAAAATAATAAATTATATATAAAAAGTCTAAATAAAATAAAAATACAGGTTTTGATGTGGTAACAAGCTTTTTTTGATGTAGTAACATAGGCCAAGTATATAAAATGATCAAAAGTACGGACATGTACCATACCTGTCTCTTATACACATCTGACGCTGCCGACGATCTTACGCGTGTAGATTTCTCCGGGCGCCGCTGGGGTCTATAGCCTACCACACACACGTGATAGTAGATGCTATACCCGGCGCTTCCAATCCCTCTCTAACCTCTTTCTCTTCTACACGTCGTACGCTCCCGCCACGCTTCCGCTCCGCGACATGCGGCTTCAGATTGCAATCACGC
>NZ_MJIQ01000100.1:0-3944 GCF_001878775.1 Acinetobacter sp. AR2-3 | reverse complement strand
ATGCATCGTGAGTGTGACAGGGATAGGTTGATAGAGAAGCAGCGACCGCAGTGGTCTACACGCGTAAGATCGTCGGCAGCGTCAGATGTGTATAAGAGACAGCAAATCACTATTTGCAACAGTGCCAAATTTCAGGCAGCACACTCATACATTTAAGCGTCGGTTTAAGCTGGTAGTTTACTCGCCAAAACATCTACTTTTTCAATAGACGGTGGCTCTGAAAATAGCTCATCGGCCTGAGCCATCAAAGCAGCTGCAACCTTGCCAGATAGATGTGCTTGGCGACCCGCCTCATCAGGAAATGCATCAAATATACCAAATGTTGTAGGTCCAAGACGTAGGCCAAACCACGCAACTGTCGCAGGTTCTTCCATTACAATATGTAAACCGGCTTTAAGGAAAGCTTCCACTTCGTCTTCTTTACCCGGTTTAGCTTCAAGGCGGACATATAAAGCTGTTTTAAGCATGACTAAAACTCCACAATTGACTAGAATTAAAACTGATTCTGACATTGCTAATGTATGCATGTCAGAAAGTTTTGTTGTATAAAAGTTAAAAAAAAATCCCATAGCTGAGCCAAAATCTGTTTTTTTATTCCGACATAATGCTATGAATTTATTCAAGTTAATATCATTAACATTTGAATCAAAAAATTAAGATATGAGATGGTTAAATTCAATCTTAGTTATATAAGGATCAATTGACTCTACCTTAGATTTATAAGCTGACCTCTTCATCTGAAAATTATATTGCTCAAGAAGCATTCAAGAACAACATGTACATCCTCATATCTATCAAAGTTATTTAGCTAGGAGTTTGCTGTGAAACTCTATATGTTTCTCTATAAAGCTCGCAATGAAGTAATAGCTATGGTCATACCCTTCTCTTAGGTTAAGTGTAAGAGGATATTCTTGTTCCAAACACATATCACTAAGAAGCTTAGGCCTTAACTGTTCTTCAAGAAAATCATCAGCTGTTCCCTGATCGACTAAAATAGGTATATGAACTTCAGCGTTTTTGATTAATTCAATCGCATCATAGCTTTTCCATAAAGTTTCGGTTTCACCTAGGTAATGTGTGAAAGCCTTTTTCCCCCAAGGTACTTGGCTAGGTGCAACAATCGGTGCAAAAGCAGAAATACTTTTATACAGCTCAGGATTTTTTAACCCAATTACTAATGCACCATGACCACCCATGCTATGACCCATAATACTTTGGACTTGATTGGTCGGAAAATTTAGGTCAATCAGATTTCTGAGCTCTTCCACAATATAATCATACATTTTGAAATGCTGTGACCAAGGTGCTTGTGTTGCATTCACATAGAATCCTGCACCTTGGCCTAAATCATAATCTGCATGATCTGGTACATCTTCTCCACGTGGGCTGGTATCTGGTGCAACAATAATGACTTTATGTTCAGCCGCATACTTTTGTGCTCCGGCTTTAGTAATAAAGTTCTGTTCGTTGCAAGTCAGTCCTGATAACCAATATAAAACTGGCAACCGCTCATCTTTGTCATGAGGTGGCAGATATATTGAGAATTTCATTGAACAGTTTAATGCTATTGACTGATGGCGATACACTTCTTGCGATCCACCAAAAGAAGCATGTTTCTCAATTATTTCCATAATCAATTACCTATGTTGAGCAAGACTTCATGAGAAATCGAGTAAACAAAGAGTCCGACATTCTCCACAGAGAATAGTGATAAAGATTTAAAATGTAGGCAGGTTGATTGAACCTATACACGATGCCTACACAGATAGATCTGTTTTACAGATGATGTGCCGTTTTGGAGAATTCCATGCATGTCATTCATGATGCACATGCATGGAAAAGTATAAGGTCTGACGGAATTATTCGTAATGAATTACAGTACGAATTGACTTACCTTCATGCATTAGATCAAAGGCTTCATTGATCTGATCCAAGCCCATCGTATGTGTCACAAATGGTTCTAATTGAATTTTACCGTTCATGGCATCTTCAACCATTCCTGGAAGTTGCGTACGACCTTTTACGCCACCAAAGGCAGAACCTAGCCATTTACGACCAGTAACAAGCTGGAATGGACGGGTAGAGATTTCCTGACCTGCGCCAGCTACACCAATAATTACGGATTGTCCCCAGCCACGGTGTGCACTTTCAAGGGCTGCACGCATTACATTCACGTTACCAATACATTCAAATGAATGATCTACACCCCAGCCAGTCATTTCGACAATGACTTGCTGGATTGGTTTGTCGTAGTCTTTAGGGTTCAAGAAGTCCGTTGCACCAAACTCTTTTGCCAGCGCAAATTTATCTGGATTCATGTCAACTACAATAATACGCCCTGCTTTAGCTTGACGTGCGGCTTGTACGACTGCCAGACCAATACCACCTAAACCAAAGACCGCAACACTATCACCTTCTTGTACTTTAGCCGTGTTGTGTACTGCACCGATACCCGTTGTGACACCACAACCCAGTAAGCAGACATGTTCGTGATTGGCTTCAGGATTGATTTTAGCCAATGATACTTCTGCCACTACAGTGTATTCACTGAACGTTGAGCAGCCCATATAGTGATAAATCGGTTGACCATTGTAGGAAAAACGAGTGGTACCATCTGGCATTACACCTCTACCTTGAGTTTCGCGAACGGAAATACACAAGTTCGATTTTCCAGATTTACAGAATACGCACTCGCCACATTCAGCAGTGTAAAGTGGAATTACGTGATCACCTGGTTTGACGCTAGTCACGCCTTCACCAACCTCAACTACAACACCAGCACCTTCATGCCCGAGAATAGCAGGAAAAACACCTTCAGGATCATCGCCAGATAAAGTAAATGCGTCTGTATGACACACACCGGTATGGGAGATCTTGATTAATACTTCACCTTTCTTCGGTGGTGCAACATCAACTTCAACAATTTGAAGAGGTTGACCAGGACCAAACGCAACAGCAGCACGTGACTTCATGGAATAATTCCTTATACAGATCTATTTTAAATATGATTTTAGAATCTTGGCGATTTCAGCCAATTCTTCTTTTCGTTGTTGTTCTGTAGTTTCACCTGATACTAAAGTGTCCTTTAAATGAACCTCCAACATTTCATTCATTAAACCATTAATAGCACCACGCACAGAGCATATTTGTTGCAGAATTGCACCACATTCCACATTGTCTTCTAACGCTTTTTCAATCGCTTGCGTCTGACCTTTGATCTTTCTGACGCGTAGAAGAATCTTTTTTTTGTCTTCAACCTGATTAGGCATCAGACCTCCTTACTTGCTAGCATTAATACTATAGTACCCCATAGTATAAAAAAAGCAATATTTTTTATAAATCGAAAATCAAAAAGACCTTTAGCGAAAATTTTCTATCCCTGTTTTTAGTTTTTTTTTAAATTAACATCGTAGAGCTGATGCTAAAGTCACAAAGAATGGGACTTTCAGCTCCCATTTTTTTATTTTGGCTCATGTTCTTTGTGATGCTGTGACCTTTTAGAATTATGTTTCAAATTTTAGCCACTTTGTAGATATTTTGAACGTTTCAAGCCTTGAAAATACTACCGACAGTTTAGATTAAACTGCCTTTACAGACTGTACTAGAATATTTTTAGTGAGCGGATGATATTTATTATTCATTATTTAGGAATTATTAAATCCTATAAATATCATTTATTGGATTAATTTATTTTGGTACTGTGCATATCATCCCCCAGTTAAGAATAAGGAATAACTATGAATAAGATGATGAATGCTCTTATCCTAGAAAATTTTGGTGATCATGAATTTAAACGGCACTGTTGCAAATAGTGACTGTCTCTTATACACATCTCCGAGCCCACGAGACAAAAAAAAAACAAAACAAACCCCCATCCACCCCCCCACCCCACCTCCACTTATTCAAATTCCTTCTCTCTCGTACTCCTATGCAACACCAACATC
>NZ_MJIQ01000099.1:0-12586 GCF_001878775.1 Acinetobacter sp. AR2-3 | reverse complement strand
CTAATTGATGACAGACCCTAATTTACTGCTAATTATTTGGCTTTTCCCGGCATTTTCAGATGGATCTGCTGACTTTCTTTAATTACTTCCATCACCGGATAACTGCGCGTTTCTTTAATTCCGGGCAATTGCCACAAGATCTGACCAGAGATTTTGCGGAATTCATCCATATTGGCACAGCGGATTTTCACCACGAAATCAAAACCGCCACTGATCATATGACATTCGATAATTTCAGGAATCTGCCGCACAGCATGGGAAAATTCATCTAAAACATTCGGCGTGGTTTTATCCAGTAAAATTTCAACAAAGACCACAAAACCATTATTCAACATGACTGGATTGAGGCGCGCTTCGTAGCCCAGAATAAAACCTTCCCGGGTCAACTTTTGTACACGCGCCAAGGCTGCCGTAGGCGATAGATTAACCAGTTCAGCCAGTTTGATATTGGACAGCTTGGCATCGGATTGCAATAAACCCAGTATACGAATATCTATACGGTCAAGGTTCAAATAAGGACTTGGCATTAGAATTATTCTCTAAAAAAATAGAAAACTATAGTGAGATATTTGTCAAATATTCTGTGATTATAGATTAAAACTCATTCACCTCAAAGAACTGATTGACGCAGTACAGGAAGTCACTATGCCAACCACTCTCCGCCCAGATTCAATTTTAGATTCAGCCCAGCACTCGAATTATATTGCTGAATTTAAACACAAAAACCAATACGAAGAACGTATTAATACGGCATGGCGTCGTGCTGAAACTGAATGCGTCGAAGAGTTATTGGCCCATAGTGAAATTTCTTCCGAAATAAGTGACAAGATTCAGGCGCTTGCCTTTGATCTCGCACATTCCTTACGTGAACGTAAAAGTTCCACTGGGAAAGCCGGTATTGTCCAAGGCTTATTGCAGGAATTTTCTTTATCCTCTCAGGAAGGCATTGCCCTAATGTGTCTGGCAGAAGCCTTGCTGCGGATTCCGGACAAAGCCACACGTGACTTGCTGATCCGTGACAAAATCAATCAAGGTAACTGGAAAGAACATTTGGGCCAGAGCCAATTGATGTTTGTGAATGCAGCAGCCTGGGGACTGATGCTGACCGGCAAGCTGATGGAAACCCCACAGCAAAAAAGCCTGTCTAGCTTATTGACCGGTCTTTTGGCACGCAGTGGTCGCGGGATTATCCGTAAGGCCGTCGATGTTACCATGCGCATGATGGGCGAGCAGTTTGTTACGGGTGAAACCATTGATGAAGCCCTGAAAAATGCCGAACCGTTGGAAGAAAAAGGCTTTCGCTATTCCTATGACATGCTGGGTGAAGCAGCACTGACCGATCCGGATGCTGAACGTTATTATCAGGATTATCAGCAAGCCATTCATGCCATTGGTCAATCTTCGCAGGATAAGGATGTTTATGACGGGCCTGGCATTTCTATCAAACTCTCTGCGCTGCACCCCCGTTATCAGCGTTCGCAAATGGATCGCGTGCATGATGAGCTCTATGCAAAAGTACTGAAACTCGCGGTCTTGGCCAAGCAATACAATATTGGTTTAAATATCGATGCTGAAGAAAGTGATCGCCTTGAGATTTCACTTGAACTGTTAGAACGCCTGTGTTTTGAACCACAATTACAGGACTGGAAAGGCATTGGCTTTGTGATTCAGGCCTATCAGAAACGCTGCTTCTATGTAGTGGATTACATCATTGATCTGGCGAAGCGCAGCCAGAAACGCTTGATGATTCGTCTGGTCAAAGGCGCATATTGGGACAGCGAAATCAAGAAAGCCCAAATTGATGGAATGTCAGATTATCCGGTATTTACTCGTAAGGTGCATACGGATCTGTCTTATATTGCTTGTGCGCGTAAGCTGTTGGCTGAACCGGATTATATCTACCCACAATTTGCCACTCACAATGCACAAACGGTAGCGACGATCTATCAGCTGGCACAACCTGAGCAGTATTATGCCGGCCAATATGAGTTCCAATGTCTGCATGGCATGGGCGAACCACTGTATGAAAATGTCGTGGGCGATCCATCGAAAAATAAACTCGGTGTACCATGCCGGATCTATGCGCCAGTCGGCAATCATGAAACCTTGCTGGCTTATCTGGTGCGCCGCTTACTGGAAAATGGTGCCAATACCTCCTTCGTCAATCGTATTGCTGACAAAACCTTGAAAATTGAAGATTTGATTGAAAATCCACAGCAAACCATTTTAAAGGCATCAAAACAAGAAGGCGTGATGGGTGCCAAGCATCCCCAGATTCCCTATCCGCAAGATCTTTATACCGATGCACGATTGAACTCTTCAGGACTCGATTTGGCCAATGATGCTGAACTCAGTATTTTAAATGAAGTCGCATCCAGTCTGGCAAATACGCAATTTCAGTCAGCTGCTATGGGAACGGCATTTAGCAGCGTGGATACGCCCCATGCAGTTCCAGTGATCAATCCAGCACACCATCAGGATGTGGTCGGCACAGTCTATGAAGCAACTTCTGAACAGGCCGAAATTGCACTCACTCAAGCAGTTAATGCACAAAGTTTCTGGGCCAATCTGCCAAAAAATGAGCGTGCTGCCTGCCTGAATAAAGCCGCAGAACTGATGGAACAGCGTTTGCTTCCGCTCATGGTTCTTCTTTCTCGCGAAGCAGGTAAAACCTATGCCAATGCGATTGCCGAAGTACGTGAGGCGGTAGATTTCTTGCGTTACTATGCAGCTCAAGTTTTGGATCTCAGTGACAATGTACAGATCCAGCCTTTAGGCACCGTGCTGTGTATCAGTCCATGGAACTTCCCGCTGGCGATTTTTACCGGTCAGATTTCAGCGGCACTGGTGGCTGGCAATACTGTGATTGCCAAACCGGCTGAACAAACACCGCTGATTGCAGCACAAGCCGTGCAGATTTTATGGGAAGCCGGCATTCCGCAGGATGTATTACAGCTGTTGCCGGGCCGTGGTGAAACTATTGGTGCACAGCTCAGTGCAGATTCGCGTATTCAAGGCATCATGTTTACCGGTTCCACCGAGGTCGCACAAATTCTGCAAAAAACCGTCGCAGAACGAATAAACCAGTTTGGAGAAAGTGTCACCCTGATTGCTGAAACTGGTGGTCAAAACGCCATGATTGTGGATTCATCTGCACTCACTGAACAGGTGGTGCTTGATGTGGTGAGCTCTGCCTATGACAGTGCCGGTCAGCGCTGTTCTGCCCTGCGTGTCCTCTGTGTTCAGGAAGATAATCTGGAGGCCGTACGCAGCATGCTCAAAGGTGCGATGCAACAGTTGCGCGTTGGCAATCCGGTCTTGCTTAAAACTGATATTGGTCCGGTAATTGATGCAGAAGCCCAGCAAAATATCCAAAAGCATATTGAGCAAATGCGCAGCAAAGGCCATAAAGTTCATCAATTGATGTTTAATCAAGACCAGACTGAATTAACTCTAGGAACATTCATTGCACCAACCCTGATTGAACTGCCAAATCTGGATGATCTGGAACGTGAAGTATTTGGTCCGGTACTGCATCTGATCAGCTATAAATATGGCGAACTGGAACAGTTGTTAGATCAGATCAACAGCAAGGGTTATGGCCTGACCATGGGCTTGCACACGCGTATTGATGAAACCATGCAAACCGTGATTGCACGAGCGGAAGTCGGCAACCTGTATATCAACCGCAATATCGTTGGTGCGGTCGTGGGCGTCCAGCCCTTTGGTGGCGAAGGTCTGTCTGGCACCGGCCCGAAAGCAGGTGGCCCGTTGTATATCTACCGTTTAATGCATCAAGTATCCGAGAAAAAACTGGCGCAGCCTTATGCAGTTCAAGCGGGTCCAGCACTTGTTGAACATAAACTTGTTCAGGAGTTTAAAGTCTGGGTAGCTAAAACTTTCCCAACTTTATCTTTAAAAGCACCTATGCAAATTGCGACTGGTCAAAGCTTTAGCCTGCAAGGTCCAACCGGTGAGGAAAATCAGTACCTAATCTTGCCACGAGAAAGTCTTCTATCTTTGGCACACACGGAGCAAGACCAGATTCAGCAAATTCTGGCAATTTTATCGGTCGGCAGTCGTCCTGCATTCCTAGCTGACAATACTTTTATTCTGAAATATTTACCAACCATGCCAGCCGCGATCAGCAAGCAATTTAAAGTGGTCCGGGATATTGAAACAGGCGCGTTTGATGCCGTCATGCATCATGGTGATTCTTCTGAACTGATTGATTTGCAAAAACGCATTGCAGGCCGAAAAGGTGCAATTATTGGTATCACCCATTTAAGTTCGGGCAACTATGATATTCCGGTCGAGCGATTTGTGATTGAACGCGCGATCAGTATCAATACGGCGGCGGCAGGCGGCAATGCCAGCTTGATGACGATGGATAATCTCTAAATCAGTCCAATCATCTCAGCATTTTTAGCTTAAATCTTTCCTCTTTATGGCCAAACCTCTCTCCTCAGAAGGTTTGGTCTTTTTTATGCAGCTTTTAAAGCGGCTTGACTACAATAGGCTTAGGCAGATCGGCAATTTTTTGCTACCATTTGCGCTTTAAAATATTTGCGATTTCTTACTGCATATGACTTCATCTTATCAGCAACAACTTGAAGCCAAAATTGAACGCATCAGCGCTCAGTTTGCCGAATATCAACCACCTGCTTTAGAAGTATTCCAGTCTCCTGAAAAATATTTCCGCATGCGTGCTGAATTCCGGATCTGGCATACTGAAGATGATCTGTTTTATGCCATGTTCGAACGTGACGAAAACAACAATAAAAAAGTGATTCGTATTGATGAATTTCCAATTGCAGACCGCAGTATTAATGACTTGATGCCGCAACTACTGGCAGCATTCAAGGCAGATGCCAATCTGGGTCGTCGTCTATTTGAAGTCCATTTTCTGGCGACGTTAAGTGGTCAGGTTCTGGTATCCCTGATTTATCACCGCAAGCTGGATGAAAGCTGGGAACCTGCAGCAAAAACCCTGGCGGAAAAGCTGAATATCAAACTGATTGGCCGAAGCCGTGGCCAGAAATTCGTCCTGACCGATGAATATGTGGTGGAAGAGCTATCGGTCTTTGATCGTCGCTATCAATACAAGCAGATCGAAAGCAGTTTTACCCAGCCAAATGCACAAGTTTGTCAAAAAATGCTAGAATGGGCATGTGATGCAGCGGAACAATCAGATAAAGATTTGCTTGAGCTCTATTGTGGCAATGGTAACTTCACCCTACCGCTTTCAACCAAGTTCCGCCGTGTATTGGCCACTGAATTAGCCAAATCTTCAGTTTATGCAGCTGAGTGGAATATTGAGCAGAACCGGATTGAAAATATTCAGGTCGCGCGTCTGTCTGCCGAAGAATTCACTCAAGCGTATAATGGCGAGCGTGTTTTCCGTCGCTTGCAGGAAGCACAAATTGATATTTCGACTTATGATTTTGATACGGTATTTGTCGATCCACCGCGTGCCGGCATTGATGATGAAACGCTGAAACTGTTACAGCGTTTCCAGCGTATTATTTACATTTCTTGCAATCCAGATACCTTATATGACAATCTGAAACAGTTGTCTCAAACGCATAGAATTAGCAAGTTCGCCATGTTTGACCAGTTCCCGTATACACACCATGTTGAGACTGGTGTTTTACTGGAAAAAGTATAAAGAGTTTGTTTCAATTTATTATATTGTTACAAAAATGGAGCTTTTTAAAGCTCCATTTTTTATATTATAAATCATGTATTTAAGAATAAATATTGACTTGTACAGCAAGAAATATCGTTAGACCTTTAGGCTTCCATCGGAAATTTTCAAGATCAACTGCTGCTTTTATCATATAGGTCCTATTGCTTTATTTATTTAATTGGCTATATTTCACTCTATGTTAGGTTGTTGTATGAAGGCTCTATGAGTTTTTGGCAAAAGTTGTTTTCTCATGAACAACACAATGAACACAAGAATCAAATTGCTTGTGTTGAAAATGATTGCTCTTGCAAGACGAATGAACAGCTTCTTGAAGCACTTTCTAAAGCCACTGATGAAGAAATCATCATCGGAATTAAAAAGGTTCTCGTATCTCGCGGCTATAGCCGCAAAGAACTGAATGAACTTCAGCACTTGCCATTGCAGTAATCGGACAAGGTTACAGCCGTATAAAGAAAGCACTTGCGTAGTCAAGTGCTTTTTTTATGCTTGAAAGTTTAGTTGAAGGGTTTGGTCTTTTCTATTTCACCATAGTTTATTAACTCCAACTTTAAAACTTCAGAGATCAGGCAGGAAAACGCTGAACAACTCATTTAATCCCCTGCTTTTGATTTGAAGAAATATTAAGACATGCTTAGGCTATTTAAAACTTTTATCAGAAGTATATTTCTTAAATACTGCTTTCTTTTAATTCCTTTAAACTTGGCTTAATAACTCTTCAATTCTGATCTGAAACTCAGACAAGGCATCGATTAATTTAGCAAAACACAGTACACTTCCTATTAAACGACAATGCTTTTTAAATGGCTTAATTCTGATATGCAACAGACTAAACGGTTTCCCATAGGCGCACATCTTATGGTTAAACATTTCGGTTATACCCATCATGGGATTTACGCCGGACGTGGTCGTGTCATTCATTATTCCGGCTTTGCGCATTTATTCAAGAAACGCCCGATTGAAATCACCTCAATTGAAAAATTCAGTCATGGCAAACCAATTCATATGCAACATTATGACTCGGCCAAATATAAAGGTCGTAAAGTGGTGCGCCGCATGCGGTCCAGAATGCATGAAAACAATTATCATCTGATTATTAATAATTGCGAACATTTGTGTACTTGGGCGATTACCGGTGTGGAAAGCAGCCCGCAAGTGATTTATATGATGAATCGTCTGACCACGATTGGTTATATCAGCTCGATGATGAGTTTTATGAACAGCATGTTCCTGACCCTGACCACCACCAGTTTCGCATTGGCGCTGTACATCAAGAAGAAGCTCAGAGATAAAGCCAATCTGCGTTTGCAACAATACCGTGAATTGCAAGATCAGGCTAAAACTAAAGTGTCAGACCTGACCAATCTTAAACATCGTTAATTTAAAGCTCAGCCTGCCGATGATTTTTTATTAGCAAGAAATTTTAAGTTCGTGTTTACATTTTGATGATATCGATAAGGAATCAGGTTAAATAGCCTTTTCTGGCTTGAATCGCCTCAGGTAGTGCTTTACCTAAAGAGCTTAGGGTTTCCCGCTCTACTAGTCGTACAATTGAATCTAGCGGCAGATCGTTGTCCTGCAGGCCAAAAGGTTCTTCCAGCTCCGCACTGAGCTCATCCAGCCCGAGCAGCATATAAGCAATCAATCCGACCAGTATCGGCGTCCACAGGCCTAAATTCGCCTGCAAACTGAAAGGTAAGATAAAGCAAAAAGAATAAACCGCGCGATGCAACAGCACCGAATAAGAAAATGGTAATGGCGTTGACAAAATCCGGTCGCAACCGGCCTGAATATCTCCCAAAGCCACAGTATGCTGATTCAGGTTGTTATAAATAATATCGCTGATCTTGCTCTGTTTATATTGCTGCACCAGCTCTTTTTGCATCTGTTCCAGCACCCATTGTGAAGGATTGATTTGCATGGACAATTGCTCAAATGACTTAGGTTCAAAACTGGTAGTGGCTTGATAAGCCTGAATACTGGGCGTTTGCTGTCTCAGCCGATCCCGTAATAGATGGGTGAACAGCATCATGCGGTACAATAAGATTTCACGGGTTTGCTCATCCAGCACATGGCTATCCCGGCATAAATGGCGCGTAGTGGCAATCAGCGCGCCCCATAGCTTGCGCCCTTCCCACCAGCGATCATAGCAGGCCGTATTTCTAAAACTCAGAAAGATCGAGAGAATCACACCAAAGATGGTAAAGCCAATTGCCGGGACGGCAGGAAGGCTCACGAAATGTGCCTGACTCAAATACACCAGTAAAGCGGAAATAAAGACCACCAAAACCAATGCGGGCAGCACCTTGGGCAGAATTGTTCCCTGCCAGGCAAACAGTAAACCCAAACTATTATTCTTATCACGCACAATCATGCAATTTTCCCTGCTGTATTGAAAAAGCCCAACCAGAGTTGGGCTTTTTACATTCTGACTTAAACCAGCTTATTTGCCAGGTTTAAAGCTGTCCTTAAGATCAAGGATACGGTTGAATACCGGTTTTTCGCTTGAATGATCGTATTGATCTGCCACAAAATAGCCTTCACGCTCAAACTGGAACCGGTCTTCCGGTTGTGCTTGTGCCAAAGCAGGCTCAATCACGGCCTGAACTACCTTTAATGATTCAGGGTTCAGGTTTGCCAGGAAGTCATCACCCACTTCTGGATCAGATTCGGTGAACAGACGGTCGTAAATACGCACTTCCGCAGGAACGCCTTTTGTCGCAGATACCCAGTGAATCACACCTTTCACCTTACGACCTTCAGGATTTTTACCCAAAGTTTCAGGATCAATCGAACATTTCAGCTCAACTACTTCGCCATTTTCATCTTTAATGACTTCGTCACATTTGATGACATAGGCATGACGTAAACGGACTTCACCACCTGGAATCAAACGTTTAAAGCCTTTTGGTGGCTCTTCTTCAAAGTCTTTACGGTCAATATACAGCTCAGTCGTCAATGGAATAACGCGCTCGCCCATATCGACATTCGGATGACGTGAATGGGTCAGGTCCATATCGGCTGGCAAGTTGGTTAAAGTCACTTTTAATGGATTTAACACCGCCATACCACGAGCTGCGGTATTTTCCAGAGACTGGCGAATACAGTATTCCAGCATGGCTACATCGACGATACTGCCATCAACCTTCGACACACCGACACGTTGACAGAAATCACGTAGACCTTCAGGTGTGAAACCACGACGACGCATACCCACTACAGTTGGCATACGTGGATCATCCCAACCATTTACATGACCACCTTCAACCAGCTTACGCAATTTGCGTTTTGAGGTGATGGTATAGTCCACATTCAAACGGCTCGATTCATACTGACGTGGCACGGATGGTGATTTAACTTTTGCCACCACCCAGTCATAGAACGGACGGTGATCCTGGAATTCCAAAGTACACAGTGAATGCGTAATGCCTTCAATCGCATCAGAAAGTGGATGCGCATAGTCATACATTGGATAAATTTTCCATTTATCGCCAGTCTGATGGTGCTCAGAATGCAGGATACGATACAGGATCGGATCACGCATATGCACGTTCGGTGACGTCATATCGATCTTGGCACGTAAAACGGCCTGACCTTCTGCATATTCACCGCTGCGCATTTTCTCAAAACGTTCCAGGTTTTCTGCAACCGTTGCATCGCGTTGTGGCGAGTTTTTACCTGGCTCAACGAAATTACCACGGTTTAAACGGATCTCTTCAGGGCTTTGCAAATCCACATAGGCATCGCCCTGCTCAATCAGCTGAACTGCCCAGGTATAAAGTTGATCGAAATAGCTTGATGCATAACGCGGCTCGCCTTCCCATTGGAAACCCAGCCATTTCACGTCATTGGCAATACCATCCACATATTCCTGCTCTTCGGCATCCGGGTTGGTATCGTCAAAACGCAGGTTACACACACCTTTAAATTCTTCAGCAATACCGAAGTTCAAGCAAATTGCTTTCACATGGCCAATATGTAAATAGCCATTCGGCTCAGGCGGAAAACGCGTCACCACCTGTTGAGTACGACCAGCGGCTAAATCATCAGTAATGACCTGACGTACAAAGTCCAAGCCTGGTTGTTGTTCTTGCTGCTGCACTGAATCGACTGCATTGTTCTTCTGGGTCGGGTTCTCGGGCAGAGATGTCACAACATCATTTGGCTTCATGATCAATCATTCACTTCTAAAGTTAAAAAGGGATTAACGAATATTTCATCGTACAAGTTGTACGTATATTCATTATCAAAGTTCCTTAGTTTAACTATAGGTGCTTAATCTCTCAACCGCTAACTACGGTATTTGATTTCAATTCACTCATTTTAAAAAGTGAAAATACAGCAAGCTGCCCAAAACTAAAATATCAACACTTTACGAAACTGGAAAATGATTCAATTTGTACCTAACCCGAAATATAACGCCCTGTCTGGCAGCAATTGAAATGCCTTGATAAATCAACGTATAAATAAGGTATTATTTTTATGCTTTTAACAAAGAAAATAATGTTTTTACTTGCCTTGTCGAATGTAGTTTGCTTATGCTTCACTCATTCAGAAAAAACCATGGCACTCGTCCATGATCAGGAGATTACACAATGAGTTTTCCTCAAGTCGAATTAAACACCAATAAAGGTCGTATTGTTCTAGAACTCAATGCTGAAAAAGCACCTAAAACCGTAGCTAACTTTTTAGAATACGTACGTGACGGTTTTTATGACGGCGTAATTTTCCACCGTGTTATTGATGGTTTCATGATCCAAGGCGGCGGCATGGATGAAAACTTCAAGGAAAAAGCAACACGTGATGCGATCGAAAACGAAGCAGACAACGGCTTGACCAATGACGAAGGTACGATTGCAATGGCGCGTACTCAAGCACCGCACTCTGCTTCTGCTCAATTCTTCATTAACGTGAAAAACAACTCATTCCTTAACCACTCTGGCAAAACTGCTCAAGGTTGGGGTTATGCCGTATTTGGTAAAGTGGTTGAAGGTATGGACGTTGTGAACGAAATCAAAAACGTACGTACTGGCAACCGTGGCTACCACGCTGACGTTCCTCTAGAAAACGTAGTAATCGAATCTGCAAAAATCATTTCTGAATAAAAAACGTCCTCTCCGTTCTTTATGAGTTTTAAAGCGATGCTTTAAAACGGTGTAATGGAAAATCCCTCATATGAATGAGGGATCTAGAGAGGAATAAAAGGAAAAGATTCGTGACCTATCTGTTTATCTCAGATTTACATTTGTCACCTGATCACCCTCGACTTGTTCGGGGGTTTTTAGATTTATTAACTGAATATCTAGATCAAAATACCCAATTGTATATTCTGGGTGACTGGTTCAATGCCTGGATTGGTGATGACTATACAGCTCCGTGGCTGGACGATATTGTCACTACATTAAAACAGTTTACTCAGGCTGGGAATCAGGTCTATTTTCAAGCGGGCAACCGGGATTTTGTCTTGGGAAATAAATTTTTAGCTCGATTTGGCGGGCAGCTTCTTCCTGAGATTGACCAGTTAATCATTGCTGGAATACATTTTCGCCTGGAACATGGCGATGCGCTATGTACCGATGACGTCTCCTATCAGCGTTTTAAAAAGATTATTCGTCATCCCTGGCTACTTGGCTTCTTAAGAAAAACCCCTCTCTCATTTCGAACCAGACTAGCCAACCGCTTTCGTCAACAAAGCCATCAGGCACAACAGTTTAAAAGCTATGAAGTGATGGACGTCAACCCACATGCAGTTGAGCTGGCATTACAGGATGTAGATGTACTGATCCATGGTCATACGCATCGCGCAGCCATTCATCATTTAGCCCAGAAAAGAAGAATTGTACTAGGCGACTGGAAAGAAGACAGTGCAGAGATTCTGGAAATTCAGGAAGATCAAAGTTTTGATACCCTGAAACTAAAAAAGTGGCGATATTAATCAGCCACTTTTTACGATATTGATCTGCTTAACACAGACGATAAAGCTGGTTTACCCCAGTATAGAAACTTTTACCATCGAGATTGAACTGAAATTCCTCACCCGTTGGCAATTGAATCATTTTACCGACCTCAACCCAGATAAAACCGTCCATTGTATTTTGCTTGCGCTTTAATGGAACCAGTTTCACGTTAATTTCATTGCCATCAGCGGCAGTGGCAATATGCCATTCATTGATTTTGATCAAAATATTTACTCACACGATATGAGCTTTTTGTGACTATATGGAGAGAGATTAATAACAACCTAGTTTACATAATAGTTCTATGGTTAGTAGATCTTATTTGAGTTCAAATACTTGAACTAAAAAGTACATCACAATCAGCTTAAAATAATAATAGAAGCAAGAACAGTACTTGCTTGAAGTGCAACCAGTGTAAGCTATTTATCCAGCAAAAGCAAAATTACATTGTAATGACAATAGAATGGGATTTTTAAGAACTTTTTTCATGCTTTGTTAATTATTAGGCTTTTGATTTTTATGATCTAAAATTCATTTTAACGTTATTTCATTTCCGTTGATAAACAAAACCTGTCTTTAAATACCTTAAAATCAATATTAGAGACATGAAACTCAGCCCGAGGTACAGCAAGTTCCACTCTCCCGTCTTTTGATAATTTAGGATCAAGAGAATAGCATTTAAGGCTACAAACAGTACGTGAATCATAAAAAAGGCTTGTTGCACTCGTCTAGTTTTTTGCTGACGTTGGTTCTCTAAGATGTTCTGCTGTTCTTGTAAAAATTTTTCTGCATCTTGAAGGTTCATTATGATTTTCTTATGGCTGAATGAATAGCTCATCTAAAGAATTTCCGGTTAAAAATAAACTAAAAATCTAAGTAAGCTATTCATTCAGAATCTCTTGTTGATTAGGGTCTGTTGACA
>NZ_MJIQ01000098.1:0-20694 GCF_001878775.1 Acinetobacter sp. AR2-3 | reverse complement strand
GTAAATGTCAACAGACCCTAAATAGTTTAATTTGACCCAGACCTTATAGGTATAAAGCCATGCCTATTCAGTTTTAGACATTTTTTCCTATTTTCTGCATTGTGAGCAGCATAAGTTGAACTTCACAATTAGGAGGTGGAGATGTCTACAAATAAAGTGAATATAAATACGCTGATTGATGAAGCGAAATTCACACCCTTTCACTGGGGTGTTTTGATCTGGTGTTTGCTGATCATTATCTTTGACGGTTATGACCTGGTCATCTATGGGGTGGCGTTGCCGTTACTGATGCAGGAATGGTCGCTAAGTGCGGTACAAGCGGGCATGCTGGCCAGTACTGCCTTATTCGGAATGATGTTTGGTGCCATGAGTTTCGGTACTTTATCCGATAAACTCGGCCGTAAAAAAACCATCATGACCTGTGTGGCTATTTTTAGTGGGTTTACCTTTATCGGTGCTTTTGCCACATCACCAGTCGAATTCGGAATTTTACGTTTCCTGGCTGGCCTTGGAATTGGCGGTGTCATGCCTAACGTCGTGGCATTGATGACCGAATATGCGCCTAAACGTATCCGCAGTACGCTGGTTGCCCTGATGTTTAGTGGTTATGCCATTGGCGGGATGACTTCTGCGTTATTAGGTGCATGGTTGGTGCCACAATTTGGCTGGAAAATCATGTTCCTGCTTGCAGGCGTTCCATTGCTCATCTTGCCGATTCTATGGAAATATCTGCCAGAATCCCTGATGTACCTGACCAACAAGCAACAGACGGCTCAAGCACACGATATTATTCAAAAGATCTCTCCGACACAGGTCATCACCAGTGACACCCAGTTTGTACTGAATGAAGTACAAAAAGGGGATGAGGCACCATTAAAAGCACTCTTTCAACAAGGCCGTAGCTTCAGTACCTTTATGTTCTGGCTGGCATTCTTTATGTGCCTGTTGATGGTCTACGCCTTGGGTAGCTGGTTGCCAAAACTGATGATTCAGGCAGGTTACTCGCTGGGTGCAAGTATGATCTTCCTGTTCGCACTGAATATTGGTGGAATGGTTGGTGCCATTGGTGGTGGATATCTCGCAGATAAATTCCATATCAAAAAAGTGCTGACCATTATGTTCTTATGCGGCGCCATTGCATTGATTCTGCTTGGCTTTAATAGTCCGCAATTCGTGCTGTATACCTTGATTGCTGTGGCAGGTGCTGCAACGATTGGCTCACAAATTCTGCTCTATACCTTTGTGGCACAGTATTATCCATCGACGGTACGTTCTACCGGTATGGGTTGGGCATCAGGTATTGGACGTATTGGTGCAATTGTTGGGCCGGTACTCACTGGTGCTTTATTAACCATGAATTTACCACATCAAATGAACTTCTTTGCAATTGCGATTCCTGGCGTAATCGCTGCGCTGGCAATTTTCCTGGTGAACTTAAAAACTTCCGTAGATGGCCAAGCCCTTGCAACACCTGATGTGAAGCCGAATCCATTGGCAAAAGAAGCGACACATTAAGTTAGATTTCAATCAATAAAGATAATATTCCCAATGATATAGATCGCCATCGTAACGGGTGGTGATCTGTTGCTAGAATCGAAACGCATAAAAAAAAGCGAGTTTAGGATGAACACGACACAATTATTTAATCAACCAACAATCACATTCAAGCGCACAGTTCTGATGAGCATGATGGCAATGAGTTTAGGGGGCATCAGCTTATCGACTCAAGCACAAACCTCAGCTCAGTCGAATCAGCAGGAAATTGAACAACTGCGCCAGGAAGTTCAGGCTCTACGCGCACTGGTTGAGCAACAGCAAAGACAGACGGCTGTGGTCACTGCACATGTTGCAGCAACACCTGCTCCAGCAACAAAACCCGTAATGAAAATTGCCAGTGGTGCCGAATTTAATCTTTATGGAAATATTCGTGCCGATGCCTCTTATCAGGCTGAAGGTGGTTCAGCAGCACGTATGTATAACCAGATTAATGCTGTACCTTTAGAAGGTGTCGGTGAGCGTAGTGATGAATTTAAATCTACTCTGGCTGCAACCCGTTTAGGCATGGATTTTAAAGCACCAGTCGGTGCTGGAGATAAAGCTTTAAGCGGTAAAGTTGAAGTGGATTTTCTGGGCGGCGCAAGCTTTGATAACTTGCGTATCCGTCATGCTTATATCAGCTATGCCAACTGGTTGATTGGTCAAACCTGGTCGAACTTTGCAGTGCCAGATTATATTCCGGAAACTGTAGATGCATTAGTTTACGCTGGCGGTTCAATTAAACGGACGCCACAAGTTCGTTATACCAGCACAATCAGTCCTGAAACCAATCTGGTATTTGCAGTAGAAGATCCTAAAGATGCAACCATTACTGGTATTAAACAACGTCTACCTGCTTTAACAGCACGTTTAAATCATAAATTTGCTGATAATCTTACAGTCAGTGCCCGTGCGATGGGGAATGAAAAGCGTGTCAATGAAGATGAAAAAACCGCATGGGGTGTAGGGCTTGGTGCCAAGTATGATGTTGTGCCGGGTACAACGCTCAAAGCCGATTACTATCATGTTAAAGGCGATAGCAGCTTTGTGTCTTATGCAAATACGGGTGTGATTACCGCTGCAAATGGTGATTTATTACAAAGCGAATTTGATTCAATTTCAGTCGGTCTAACCCAGCAGTTTAATGACAAATTGCGTGGTACATTGGGTTATGGCTATATGAACTTTAGTAATGATCAAGACTATGTCAATGCACTAATCGCCTCAACTCCTGCGGATGCGACACAATCTAATGCGACCAAGGCTAATAAAGACTTATGGCAAGCGTGGGCTAACGTGTTCTATAGCCCAACCAAGCCTTTAAGTTTCGGTCTGGAATATGTCTATGGTGAACGTGAGGCATTAGGTGCAGCCACGAATGGCAGCACTAAAGGTAAAGATAACCGTATTAATGCGGTGGCTATTTACAACTTCTAAGACTTCTTTCAATGAGAGAGTCTGATCTGTAACAGAAGCGTGGATGAATTAATCCGCGCTTTTGCTATTTTGAAGAATGGTTTCTGCCAGCAGATTGACTGCATCTTCAATCTTGGCTGTCCATTCAAACGAACAGTTCAGCCGAATATAATGTTGGCTGGCAGGCTCAGGCTTAAACAGCAGTGCAGGGGCAACTGAAATATGTTGTTGAAGCAATTGTTCATAGAGCTGCTGGGCATCGACTTCTTTAGGCAATTCAATCCAGAGAAAATAACCACTGGAATAATAATAAATTTCACAGATGCTTCCCAAACGTGCTTTGAGTTCCTGATAAATTTTTTTTTTATATTTTTCCAGATGCTGCCTTAAATGCCGCAAATGTTTTTCATAATGATGATGTGAAATAAATTCGACCAGCGCATTTTGAAGTAAGGGGCTGACCGTTAAAGTGCTCATGAGCTGTAAGTGCTGAATGGCATCGGAAAATGGGCCGGCGTACACCCAGCCGACGCGTGCACCCATCCCCAGCGTTTTCGAAAATGAGGCGCAGTGCAAAACCATCTGATGTTGATCAAAATATTTAACGGGTAACGGCTTGGCTGCACCATAATTTAATTCCTGATAAACATCATCTTCGATTAAATACACCTGATATTCATACAAGAGTTCCGCAATTCTCTGTTTAATTTCAGAACTGACGCTAAAACCAATCGGATTATGGGCATTCAGCATCAGCCAGCACACCTTGATCGGATACTGTTTTAAAGCCTGTTCAAACGATGCCAGATCAAAGCCAAACTGTGGATGTTCCTGAATCGTAATCACCTGTAATCCCAGACGCTCGGCTGCCTGCCAGGCACCATAAAATATGGTTTCCTGTAGCAGAATAAAATCACCGGGTTGGGTTAAAGCCTGTAAAGACAGATTCAGTGCTTCTAGTGCGCCGGACGTAATGACAATGTCATCTGGATTGCAGGTAATCCCTTGCAATTGATAACGGTTGGCAATCAGTTGCCGCAAGTCCTGATTACCAGGCGGCATATGGTTCTGATTGTTATAACTGCTTTTTCTTTTGGCCTGCTGCGCCAGAATCTGCATAAATTTAGCGTTATATAACAGCTCTGCATTGGGAAAGGCAGAACCAAAAGGCACAATCTCGGCTGACTGAGTCGATTTTAAATAATTAAATACCACCGAATTGATTTGAATTTTAGGATTTAAACCAATCTGGACGGACTGTTTGTTATTGAGCAGCGCTTGAGTGTGTTCTGCAACGTAATAGCCTGATTTGTCTTTGGCATAGACCAGCCCTTGTGCTTCAAGTTCTTGATAAGCATTGAGTACCGTCATCAGGCTATAACCAGATAATTGGGTCTGTTCGCGAAGTGAAGGTAATTTTTCATGTGCCTTCCATACGCCATTTTCAATCATCTGACGAATATTTTGTGCCAGTTTTTCAGACTTATACATATACTTTCTTGAACTAAAACTGTTCTAATTATTTTGATTTATAGCATATTTTAGGATGCTTAATATAACAAAAGGGAGGAATAGGATTATTGACATTCTATTTTTAAGCTTGAGTCTTGATGCAAGACAATTAAAGTGAAAATCAGGTCTCAAATTTTCTGTGGAAATTTTATCTCTACATAAATCATATTCCCATTTTTATACGCCTCAGTCACTTGGCTTAATTTGTCACAATTCGATACTTACAAAGTTAGATTTCCTTGCTAAATTCAATCCACATGATGATAAAAAGTAAGTTACGGTTTCAGACCGAGCCATCATGCAACTATAAAAACGATACGCAAATACGGACCAATAACAAGCACAAAGGAGTGGAAAATGCTCGGAAATATGATGTTTCAGCCTTTACTGATCAGCAGCATGATTGAACATGCAGGACGCTATCATGCCGATACCGAGGTAATTTCCAAAAATACCGATACCACTATTACAGTGACCAATTGGGGAGAAATTCACCAAAACTCGAAACGTTTTGCCAATGCATTACAACAACTCGGCTTGGCGCAGGGAGATCGGGTCGCGACTATTGCCTGGAATAATCATCGCCATTTAGAGTCCTGGTATGCCATTTCTGGCAGCGGCCTGGTCTGTCATACGATTAACCCGCGCTTATTTCCGGAACAGCTGATTTTTATTATCAATGATGCTGCGGATCGCGTGGTGCTGTTTGATAAAACATTTGTCCCTTTAATTAAAGCCGTGAAAGCGCTGTTGACCTCGGTCGAGCATTTTATCTGTCTGGATGCGGCTGATCCGGCAGTTAGAGAAGCGATTCCAGAAGTTCAGTTTTATGATGATCTGATTGCCGGCCAAAATGCAGATTTTGAGTGGCCAATAATTGATGAAAACTCAGCAAGCTCTCTGTGTTATACCTCGGGAACTACGGGCAATCCCAAAGGTGTGCTGTTTAGCCATCGCTCTACGGTATTACATAGCTATGCCATCATTTTACCTGATTCCTTAAATGTCTCGGCTGCCGACATTATGTTGCCTGTGGTGCCGATGTTCCATGTGAATGCGTGGGGCACACCGTATGCCGCTGCGATGGTGGGATGCACTCTGGTCCTTCCTGGACCGGGCCTGGATGGCGCCAGTCTGGTCAACCTGATTGATAATTATCAGGTTTCGGTAGCACTTGGTGTGCCGACCATCTGGCAGGGTTTGATTGCCGCCGCAAACCAGTCAGGCTCCAAACTGGAAAGCCTAAAACGGAATGTAGTAGGTGGATCGGCATGCCCACCTGCCATGCTAAGAGCGTTCAAAGAACAGTTTAATTGTGAAACGATCCATGCCTGGGGCATGACGGAAATCAGTCCACTGGGTACAGCGAATCAACTTAAGACCAAACATTTGCATTTGTCTGATGAAGAAAAATTACAGATTCGTCTGTCCCAAGGCCGTCCGCCATTCGGGGTTGACCTACGTTTGACTGATGCAGAAAAAGGGACGCATGAAATTGAACGTGATGGACAGACCACAGGAAATTTACAGGTCAAAGGGCATTGGGTCATCAGCCATTATTTCGGCAAGGAAGAGTCTGCACTGACTGCAGATGGCTGGTTTGATACCGGCGATATTGCTACGCTGGATCAGGATGGTTTTATGAAACTCAGTGATCGTTCTAAAGATCTAATCAAGTCTGGTGGAGAATGGATTTCATCGGTGGAGCTGGAAAATATTGCCATGGGACATCCGGAAATTGCGATGGCTGCCGTGATTGCCGCCCAGCATCCTAAATGGGATGAGCGCCCGGTATTGATTGCCATTAAAAAGCCGGGCAGCCAGCTAAGTGAAACTGATCTGCTGGAATATTATGCGGACAAGGTAGCCAAATGGCAGATTCCAGACCGAGTCGTATTTGTTGATGCGATTCCACTCAGTGGTACTGGTAAAATGCTGAAAAAAGATCTGCGTGAATTATATGGGACTATTCTTTTGGAGCAGGCAGCAGGTTAAAGCGTCATTTAATCTGAAAATCCCTACATGAAGTCAAAAAACTGATCTCGAATAGAGGTCAGTTTTTTTATGTACAGGCTAAGCAGCGTTGTCTGTTTAAAAATGCTTTTTCTCAATCCATATAGTCTTGATCGCTACTTTTAGACGATATTGTCCGACAAAAAGTCATATTATATGGCTTAGGAACATAATTTGACCTGTATTGACATGGTCTGAATGTGAGAATTCTTTATCCTGAGCAATATAATAATTAGACAGTTGTACATTAATGGAACTGTCTGCGGATAAGGGGATAAAAATGACAAGCATGCCAACCTATCAGCCGCATTGGATCCGGGAAGATTTCATTGATTTTATTGGTGAAAAAATCCATCCAACCTGGGCAATCAAAAAAGTTAAGGCTGCCGTTATGGGTATTCAAGCTATCAGCCCTGACTTTTTCAAGATTCACTTACGTCCAAATCATAATTTTAAAGCCAAGTCATTTCAGGCCGGCCAGAATATTGCAGTGACTGTTAGACTCGATGGCGTACGTCATCAGCGACATTATTCTGTGGTCACTGTATTGAAAAATGGTGATCTGATCATTGCGGTTAAACAGCAGGGCAAAGTGTCACGTGCCTTAAGCCTGATGCAAATTGGTGCCGTGATTGAAATATCACAGCCGCAAGGCGAGTTCACATTGCAAAAATCCACCCAGCCGATCTTATTCCTGGCTTCAGGCAGTGGTATTACCGCAATTTATTCCTTGCTGCAAAAGGCAGTCATTCAGTCTCTGGAACAGATCGACCTGATTTATTTCACTCGAGATGATGCTTTTCATGCTGAACTGAAAACCTTGGCTCTCATGCATCCAAACTTGAAATATCACCATTTCAATACCTTGGAACACCAGCAGCATCTGACCCAGAGCTTATTGCAAAAGTTAGTGCCAGACTTTGCAGAACGAAAAATTTACGCTTGTGGTTCCGCTGGGATGATGAAGGCCGCACTTCGCATCGTCGATAAACTGGAATTGAAATCCAATTTTCATTCGGAATATTTCCAGATTGTGGTCGATGAGAAAATTAAAGCACAGCCGGTACAGTTTTTAAGATCGCAGCAAGAGTTTCAGGCGCAGTCCAACTTACTGGAAAGTGCCGAAAAATCTGGCTTGCGACCAGCACATGGCTGCCGGATGGGCATCTGCAATACCTGTTCTTGTACCAAAGTCAGTGGTTCGGTACGAAATGTCCTGACTGGTGAAATTGATCATGGTAATAATACCCAGATCAAACTGTGCATTTCTCAGGCAGTCAGTCCTGTGGTGATTAATCTGTAAACTATTGATAAGCCATTAATTAAACTATAAGAAGGTGCTCCCATGAATATGCAAATTGATTTTAAACGACATAGCAAAAGCCAATTTCTTAGTCCTGAACAGATTGAGGAATTCGGTGCCAAAGTCGATGCGATCCGCCGCGAGGTCATGGATGATCTGGGGGAAAAAGACGCCGAATATATTTATAAAATCCGCAACTTTGTCCGCTATAGCGAAATTGCCTCACGTGGCATGCTGATGTTTGCCGGTTGGTTACCACCGGTATGGCTGGCGGGGACAGGTCTGCTCGGTCTTTCCAAAATCGTGGAAAATATGGAACTCGGTCACAATGTCATGCATGGCCAGTTCGACTGGATGAACGATCCGAGTCTGAACGGTGTGACTTATGACTGGGATACGATTTCAACCGGCGATGACTGGAAATACACCCATAACTATATTCACCATACCTATACCAATATTGTCGGGATGGATCATGATGTCGGTTATGGACTGATTCGAGTCAGTGAATCACAAAAATGGGAACCTCGTTTCCTGTTCAATATTCCATTGGGCATTCAGTTAATGGTGTTTTTCGAATGGTATGTTGGCTTGCAACGTCTGCATCTGGAAGATGTGGTTGCTTATAAAACAAAGACCTGGAAAGAAGTCTGGGAAGAAGCAGCACCTTTGCGCCAAAAAATGCGCCGTCAGGTGTTAAAAGATTATGTATTTTTCCCGATCATTGCCGGGCCAAATGCCATTCCGGTATTTACCGGAAATGCGGTGGCCAATGTGATTCGCAGTCTATGGGCTTCTGCCGTCATTTTTAACGGTCATTTCACTGAAGATGCTGAAACCTTTGAAATGGACAATACCGACAATGAAACCCGTGCCGAGTGGTATTTACGCCAGATTCGCGGTTCGAGCAATTTTAGTGGAACAACTTGGCTACATATCTTGAGTGGTAATTTGAGTCATCAGATTGAGCATCATCTATTCCCGGACATGCCCGCCAATCGCTATGCGCAGGTTGCGCCAAAAATCAAAGCGCTCTGTGCAGAATATGGTATTCACTATAACGAAGCCAGCTTCATGAAACAGTTTTCTACAGTGTGGGTAGGTCTGGCTAAATGTTCTCTACCGAATCACTGGACTGAGCAGGTGGTTGAAAAAACCCATGCTGCCAAATCTGTATTCAACTACTTTAAAGCGAAACTATTGTCATAATTTTTAAGCTTTACTTATTCACCATTTTGGTACTCCTCAATAGATTTGGATGGTCTATTGAGGAATTTTTTTTTGACCTTTATCAGATTCAATATCATTAAAATCCTCCTGTTTATGAATAAAATATGGATACAGATTTCAAAAAATGACGAAAGCAAAACAGATCCAGTACTGCTGAAACGCTTTGCCTACAACAACCTGCTTCAGCCCTAAGGGCTTCTCTCTATAATGGCCGCGTCGTTACACTTAAGGTCTCAGTTTTGAAACATCTTAAATATTTTTCAGCAATTCCATTATTAGTACTTTTAACTGCTTGTAACACCACTGAAGCACCCGCACCAGATTATCAGGGCAACTGGAAAAACACCGTGGAAAATCCAAAACTTGAAAATATTCTGGTTATTTCAAAAAATGGTGAAAATTATCTGATTACCAATACGATCAAAGATAAGGAAACCGGTAAAACCGAGAAAAAGAATCCAATGCCCGCTGCAGTGAACGAAAATGGCATGCTTCAGTTGAACGCAGGTGCAGGTATGGTCGATTTTGCAATCGATGAGAAAACCGGAAATCTGGTTGGTTCAGGCTCAATCTATAAAAAAGCCAAATAGTCAGCAAGATTTTTAAGCCACAAATAGTATTCAAGATGTCATGAACAAGGATGCTTCATGGCATCTTTTTTAGTGGATGTTGTTATTGAATGAACTTAATAATTCAGCAAAATTTTCGACATAATAATTTGCTTTGGCTTTAATTAAATCTATTTCATGGTCGGAATGCTGGTCATAAATTGCCACCACCTCGATGCCCGCATGATTTGCTGCTTCTACACCAATCAAAGAATCCTCGATAATCAGGCAGTCCTTGGCTTCAATTTCAAAATGTTCTAAAACCTTCAAATAGACTTCCGGGTGCGGCTTAATATTCTGGACATTTTCACGGGTGAGAACCAAGGAAAAATCCTCATCAAAGCTGATTTTAGAATTAATATTTCGATTGTTATCCTGATAGCGCTGCACATTGAATAAACTGGTGGTGGTGGTCAAAGCCAGAGATATCTGTTGCTGTTTTAAAGCCTGAATCAGGAGGTCTGCCTGAGGTTTTAACTCGACGATATGATCAAGAAAATGTCGGGAAATTGTATAACGACGATTTTTTACTTCTTCTTTAGCTGGTTCAAAACAGTATTGTTCTTTTAAAAATCCACAATATTTCAGATAAGGATCTGACGTTTGCCTAAAGGCGGTAAGTTGACGATCGCGCTGTTGCTGAATCTCATGTAAATCGACTTTTCTGTTGGAGAGCTCATCAATCAGGGCTGCATCGACCTGATTCCAGATGCCTACAGAATCAATCAACGTACCATCCAGATCAAAACAGACCAGCTTTTTTCCCTGAAACATATAAGATTTCTCTGTATTTTTACCATTTATTCGGTGGGGCTGAGTATATCGCATACGATTTAAATGTTTAACTGGCCTGAGCAAACCGGACTGGAAATTTTGCGCTGAGGTACTTTTAATGAATTTATTCATCTGGCAAAAGTATTTTTTACGGAAAATTACAGTGAGTTTAATCCTGAAAATAGTGGCAAAGTGTTATATTTTAATCTGACCCTAAATGAACTTATGCGGATGAAAGGCCTGTCCGAATGATGAGAAAGTTAAAGGAACTGTATTTCTGTGTTTGAACTTGACTGTAAATTGCTCAGTATTTTTTATTATGTCTATAAATTTAAAAACGTATCTCAGGCAGCCGATCATTTAGACATGAGCCAGCCAGCGGTGAGCAATCTGCTGAATAAAATTCGCCAGCATTATGGTGATCCTTTATTTTTACGTATTGGCAATGAAATGCTGCCGACAGACCTGTCCAAACAGCTCTTTCCCTTGGTCAGCGAAGCACTGAGCAAAGTTGAAGCAATCAATAATTTTACGATCAATTTTGATCAGGTCACTTCACAGCAGCGCTTTACACTGGCGATGACCGATGTATCGCATCTGGTGTTATTGCCAAAAATTTCACAGTATCTGAAGCAGCACGCATCCCATATCCGCCTGAATGTGCGTCCGATTACCTCTGAAACCAGCTATCAGATGGCCAATGGTGAGATTGATCTGGCTTTGGGCTTCTTGCCCAATCTGGAGAATGGCTTTTATCAGCAGAAACTGTTTGAGCAATATTATGTGGTGATCGCGGCGAAAGACCATCCGCGATTAACGGGTGACAGCATTACGACCGAAGAGTATTTACGTGAAACCCATATCGATATTGATGCGGGGATGGGGCATTACCATATTGAAAATGAATTGCTGAATCTGGAACTCAAGCGTGACATTCTGATGCGTCTGCCAAGTTATCTGGGAGTCGGACTGGTGGTACAAGAAACCGATGCGATTGCGACCGTGCCTTATTATTTGAGTGAAGTCCTGTTATCACGTGGCAATCTCAAGATTTTTAATGCACCGATTGCGTTCCCCACCTATTCCGTGAAGCAGTACTGGCATATGTCCTGTCATCATAAAACCAGCCATCAATGGCTACGTAATATACTGCATGAGATTTTAAGTAAATAACTTTGCTGCTTATAAAGCTTGATGAAGTCCTGATCTTTAGATTTTACAATTCCCGGTTCAAGCCGGGATTTTTTTATTGTGGTACATCTTGATGCCTTTTTCAGAGCCTTGCACCTGAATTGATCAGCTCCAGCTCAAAAAAAGTATTACTAAACATAAAAATAGTATTACTCATTTGGCACGCACTTTGCATTTATCTAAAACAGAGAAAAGTGATCTAGGGTTCCGATATTTTTAGCTCCACACTTTAAATATGTCTGCGACCGAGAGTTCACGGCTTAAGTTTCAAGCTCAAGCTACACGGAGGGATAAAAGCCCGGGAGGTAAACCGTACAAGTTAGATGCAGAGGCTGTTATGAGCACAACTACTTATCACGAAGATTCCGCACTGTGGACTGAACTTTTACCGGGTGGCCATCACTGGTCTGCGCGTATTCAACGTGGCGCAGTTTTACAACTCAAATCTTTAGGCACCAATGCCAATGTTTCACTGTTTTGTGTGAACAGTGAAGACAAGCTTGAAGCCTATAACATGCCAGACAGCCTCAAAGGTCAACACACTGCATTTTTAAGCATAGGACACATTTTGGCGTCAGATTTGGGTCGTGCGATGGTTTCAATTATCAAAGATGATCAAGGTTGGAACGATGCCTTTTGTGCGCCAAGTACCGCACAACAAATCGAAGCACAGTTTGGCACGAAGACCTTCCAGGATGCCCGTAACGATATGTACCGCAATGGCAAAGACAGTTTGCTTTTAGAGATGACCAAGTTTGGTTTATCGGCTACGGACTTAAGCAATACTTTAAACCTCTTCTCAAAAGTTCAACCGGATGACAACGGCAACTTGTCTTATGTGAAGTCTGACAATACCGATCAATTGATTGAACTGCGCTTTGAAATGGATTGTTTGGTGTTTTTATCTAGCGCACCGCATGCCTTAGATAACTCATCTGAATATGTACCCGCTGATATTCAACTCTCACTGTTTAAAGCACTTCCTTTAGGCGACACCGATGTCTGCCGTGATTCATGCCCGCAAAATCAGCGTGCGTTCCAAAATAATAACCGCTACTACGCTTTAACTGCTTAAGGGGAATAATCATGACTGCATTAGTAAACCTAGAAAAATCAGTACTCAGCGAAGTTTGTCCTGCCGGTGAAGCGTGGATGTGCGAAGTTAAAAAAGGGCAGTACTTCCGTATCGTTGACCTTGAAGGCAACCAGGCGGTTGATACTTTATTTATTTCCGCACATAACCCTGAAGAGCGTTATAGCGCAACCGATACTTTGGCGATCAACCGTCAAATTTATCTCGAAAAAGGCACAACTTTATATACTAACTTTGGCAATAAAATCGCCACTATTCATGATGATAACTGCGGTCGCCATGACACTTTAGGCGGTGCATGTTCATGTGAGAGTAATACGGTCCGTTATGCCCATGACAAATACCCAATGCACAGTTGCCGTAACAATTTCATGATCGCGTTGTCACAACATCCCATTGCCAAAAAGCATGGTTTAAACGTGCGCCACATTGGACCAAACATTAACTTCTTTATGAATGTTCCCGTCACTTCAGAGGGTCACTTAAAATTTGATGATGGTATTTCTGCACCGGGGAAATATGTCGAAATCAAAGCCGAGATGGATTTGATCGTACTCATCTCCAACTGCCCACAACTGAATAACCCATGTAATGCCTATAACCCAACTAAAATTCAACTGATTGTCCGTGAAGGCGAGGAATAAGCCATGTTTAATAAAGTTCTCATCGCCAACCGTGGTGCAATTGCGTGTCGTGTAATCCGTACCCTAAAAAAATTAGGCATTCAATCAGTAGCTGTCTATTCAGAAGCCGATCGTGATTCATTGCATGTAACTTTAGCGGATGAAGCCGTCTTTATCGGTGACGCACCTGCAAGCCAAAGCTATCTGAATGTCGATAAAATCTTAGAAGTGGCCAAACATACCGGTGCGCAAGCGATTCATCCGGGCTATGGATTCCTGTCTGAAAATGCCGAATTCTGTAATCTCTGTGAAGCACAAGGCATTGTGTTCTTGGGCCCAAATGCCGAGCAAATGAAAGCATTTGGTCTGAAACACACTGCACGTGAATTGGCGATTCAAGCCAATGTACCGTTATTGCCAGGTAGCCAATTATTGGCTGATGAAGCTGAATCCCTGCTTGAGGCTGAGCGTATTGGCTATCCTGTGATGCTGAAAAGTACCGCAGGTGGTGGTGGTATTGGCATGCGTTTGGTGTGGAATGCGGAAGAGCTGAAAGATGCTTATGCAACCGTGTCTTATTTAGCGCAAGCCAACTTTAAAGATGCAGGCCTTTACTTAGAAAAATTCGTACAAAATGCTCGTCATATCGAAGTGCAAATCTTTGGTGATGGCAACGGTTTAGTTCTAGCACTGGGCGAGCGTGATTGTTCGGTGCAACGTCGTAACCAAAAAGTCATTGAGGAAACGCCTGCACCACATTTAAACGATACGCAACGTGCCTATATTCAAAATGTCGCGATTCAATTGATGCAATCGGTGAATTACCGCTCGGCAGGTACAGTTGAATTTGTGATGGATACCGACACCCAAGAATTCTATTTCTTGGAAGTGAATACCCGTCTACAAGTAGAGCATGGTGTAACCGAGCAAGTCTTTGGTGTCGATCTAGTGGAATGGATGGTGACTTTAGGCAGTAGCGATTGGGTTGCACCTACATCAACACTTGAGTCTCAAGGTCATTCGATTCAAGTGCGTCTTTATGCTGAAGATCCAATCAAAAACTTTCAACCAAGTGCTGGACTTTTGACTCACGTTGAATTTGATGCCAATGCCCGTAATGAAACTTGGGTAGAAACCGGCTCCAATGTCTCGTCGTTCTATGACCCGATGATTGCCAAAATTATCGTCACAAGCGATTCTCGTGATTCTGCCATTCAAGCCATGACGGATACTTTGGCTAAAACTTCGGTTGCCGGCATTGAAACCAATCTTGAATATCTGCAAAACATTATTGAGGGTGAGATCTTTAAAGCAGGCACGCAAACCACACGCTTCTTAAATACCTTTGAGTGGAAAACCCAAAAGATTGAAGTCCTTCAAGCAGGCATTCAAACCGCCGTGCAAGATGTCACAGGCCGTTTGGGCTATTGGGATGTCGGCGTACCGCCATCAGGTGCGATTGATCCGCTGTCTTTAAATGTTGCGAACCAACTGTTAGGCAATGCACCAAATACCGCAGGGCTCGAATGTACCTTGCAAGGCCCAAGCTTAAAATTCCATTGTGATAGTCAAATTGTATTGGCAGGTGGTGATATGCCATCGACGTTGGATGGTGTGTCTGTCCCGATGTGGCAGACTGTGAATGTGCGCAAAGGTCAGGTACTCAAATGTGGCAAGATCGCCACAGGTTGCCGTACTTATATCGGCATTAAAGGTGGTCTGAATGTGCCTGAATATTTAGGCTCACAAGCAACTTTTACCTTAGGTCAGTTTGGTGGTCATGCAGGGCGTAATTTATTGATTGGCGATATGCTTCCAATCACGGCATTTACATCCGATGAAGTGAAAGCATTAAATGAAGATCAAATCCCAACATTCTCAAATACTTGGGAAATTGCGGTGATGTATGGTCCACATGGTGCACCTGATTTCTTTACCAAAAACGACATTGATGCTTTCTTTGCCAATGAGTTTGAAATTCACTTTAACTCAAGCCGTACTGGTATCCGTTTGATTGGTCCAAAACCTGAATGGGCACGTCAGGATGGTGGTGAAGCGGGTCTGCATCCATCCAATATTCATGACAATGCCTATGCCATTGGGGCGATCGATTTCACTGGTGATATGCCAATTATTCTTGGGCCTGATGGTCCAAGCCTAGGTGGTTTCGTGTGCCCTGCGGTGGTGATCAATTCTGAATTATGGAAATTGGGTCAGCTCAAAGCCGGTGATAAAGTTAAATTTGTGCCTGTGAGCTACCATCAAGCCAAATTGCTGAATGAAAAATATCATGCGCAATTAACTGCTCAAGATACACAAGCAGTCACCTTTGATGAATCGTTCTATCCTGAAATCAGCACACTGAAATCTGCCATTTTAGATACCCTAAAAGGTCAAAATGGCACGCCTGATGTGGTGTATCGTCCTGCCGGTAACAACTATATGTTGGTGGAATATGGCGAGTTAGTTTTAGATTTAAACCTGCGTTTCCGTATTCATGCGCTGATGCAATGGGTGAAAGATCAAAATATTCAAGGCATTATTGACCTGACACCGGGTATTCGTTCACTGCAAATTCATTTTGATTCGACTCAGCTCGATCAAATTGATTTATTGCGTATGCTTCAAGTCGCAGAAGAACAACTGCCTGATGTGACCGAGATGCAAGTGCCATCACGCACCGTGTATTTACCGCTTGCGTGGGAAGATTCACAAACCCAACTCGCAACAGAACGCTATATGCAAACTGTGCGACCTGATGCACCGTGGTGTCCTGACAATATCGAGTTTATCCGTCGTATTAATGGCTTAAAAGACAAACAAGCCGTGAAAGATGTGGTCTATAACGCAAGTTATTTGGTCATGGGCTTGGGTGATGTGTATTTGGGTGCGCCTGTGGCAACGCCACTTGATCCGCGTCAGCGTTTAGTCACCACCAAATATAACCCTGCACGAACTTGGACACCTGAAAATGCCGTGGGGATTGGCGGTGCGTATATGTGTGTGTACGGGATGGAGGGTCCAGGGGGTTATCAGTTTGTCGGTCGTACGTCGCAAATGTGGTCACGTTACCGTAAAAACCCTGACTTTGAGCAAGGTATGCCGTGGTTATTACGCTTCTTTGACCAAATTAAGTTTTATGAAGTGTCTGAAGCTGAACTGATGCACATGCGTGAGGACTTTAAAGCAGGTCGTTTAAAACTGCGTATTGAAGACGGTGTACTTAACCTTAAAGAATACAACGACTTCTTAAACGAAAATCAAGAGTCGATCTCGGCATTTAAAGCGGTGCAACAAGCCAACTTTGATGCGGAGCGTAAACGTTGGCATGAAGCAGGGCTTGCAGAATATGTGTCTGAAAGCCTTGATGCTGTAGATGATGGTGAAGGGGTTGAAATCCCAGACGGTGGTTGTGCGGTGGAATCGCATATGCCGGGTTCAATTTGGAAAATTGAATGTCAGTCGGGGGATATTGTGGAAGAAGGTGCAACGCTTGCGGTGATTGAAGCAATGAAGATTGAGATTCCGATTATTGCGCCTGAGCGTATGCGTGTAGATGCGATTACCATTGAAAAAGGGCAGACGGTGAAAACGGGGCAGGTGTTGTTTACGTTGGCACCGGTGGCTTGATGAATTAGAGATAAAAAGACCGCTTAGGCGGTCTTTTTTGTTTATTATTCACTCATTAAATATTATAGTTACACAATAACAACACTGTTAATTGTGAAAAGTTAAGAGCTATTAATGATAAAAAATTTAGAGAAGACACTTGTAGAAAATTTAAGAGAATGTCAAAAAAAGAGCATATTAGCTATAGATGAATACATAAGTAGTCAATCTCAAGGGTCTTGTTTAATTAGTTTACCAACAGGAGCTGGAAAAAGTGGTGTTATCTGTACCGTTAGCCACAATACTCAATTAGAAAAAATTTTAATAATTACACATAGACGGGCTGTATGTGATCAACTTTATAAACAACTAAAAGGTAAATTTTTTGAAAAAATACTACCTGCAAAAACGAATTTCAAAAATTTTGTATTGAAAAAAGTTTTTAATGACATCGAGGATACTTCATGTAAAGGAATCTATTGTACTACTTTCCAAAAATTGATTAGTTTAAACGAGAATGAACTTGCTTCTTTAAGGCTTCAATTTAATTTGATTTTAATTGATGAAGGTCATGCAGAACCATCTCAAAAATGGGGAGCTACAGTTAGAGAGTTGAAAGCAAAAAAAGTAATTATTACTGCAACTCCTTATCGGAACGATTTATTCAGCTTTGATATAGATGTAGATCATAGTTATATTTATACATATAAAGAAGCAAATCAAGATAAGGTGATAGTTCCTCCTAATTTTGAACAAACAACTGAAGATAAACTCTTTGAAAAAATTGAGCTAATTAGACAGAATCAACCAAAATCTAAATGCATTATTAAATGCAAAGAATTTAGCGATATTGAGAAATATTTTGAAATCTTTAGTAAAAGTTTCAAAACAATAGCAATACATCAGCAATTTGCAAAGAAAAACCTAGAACATAGACTTAGTGATGTTCCCTCCAAACTGGATGAACTAGACTATGAAGTCTTAATTCATCAAAAGAAGCTAGATGAAGGAATTGATTTACCAGAAGCTAAAATTCTGATTCTGACTTATCCTGTTGGTAGTGGTAAGGAACTTGTACAAACTATCGGTAGAGTTGTTCGTATTTATGAAAATTATAAACCTACTGTTATTGAGTTAAATGATAATAGTAATAAAAGTTTATGGGATAATTATCAAGAGTTTGATGATTATATTTCAAATCCAAATTCTGCTAAAAGATTCTTGCACACTTTAAATACCTCAAGTCTCATTGATAGCTATTTAGATGCTTTTCCTGAGCATAGTTACTTTGAATCAGGTTATCGGAAAAAATTTAATTTTCAAAAATTTAATCCTTTAGATTCTTTGGAAATACCTTTAGCTTCTGTATGTTTCTATTATAAGTTAGATGGATTTAGTATTTATGACTGTTTAGATAAATTAAATTGGGAATTAATGAGAGAGGGAGCTTTAAGTAAGATAAATGAAGACCTTGGTGTTATTACTGCTGTTTGTTTTAATAATTCTAAATTTTTAAAAGATAGCTTATTCTTTGAACCATCTTTAGAAATAATGATAGTTAAAGAACTAAATGATATTGTAGCTATATACGATAGTAGGGGGCGAAAGTTTAATAGTAGAGATGATCTAAAAATTGGACGTGCTGTTGATGTCGATATGCTATTTTCAGTAGTATCGAGTAATGATAAAGTAGTAACTAAACAGGCAAATACGAAAGCATTACAGTATAGTCCTTTAAAAGCAGATGGTGTGCTACTTAAAGGGGTTAATTTAGAGAAAATTAACCAAGCACAATCTAATTCATCTTATGCTGTAACAACCGCAGTAGTTTCAGGGGTTGGACAAGATGATAAAGTTAAATGTTCTTATTATTTAGGTGTAGCATCAGGACGAATTTGCGACCAAAAGCATCCGCCATTTAGCTATCAAAAATTTATTGACTGGCTTGAGAATATTAATCTAGCACTTAATTCTAATCAAAAAACAACAAGCCTTTTTTTAAATTCATTTGCACAAGTTATTGATACTATTCCGTCAGAGGATCCTGTTGCATGTCAATTGAATTTTGCCGATGAAAATTTAGTAGACTTGGAATTACATTTTAATAATGTGGCTTATAAGATTAATAATGAATTAATTTATCGTAAATATCATAAAAATGGATTTATGCTCCAAAATGGATATTGCTTAACCCGAAAAAATAAAATCCATCTTCTCGATCATGAGTTATTAATCAAGTTTAAATTTGATAAAAAAATGAATCTTATACCAATTATTAATCCTCAGATTAAACTAATGTGTAATGGAGTGACTAAGAAGAAAGAAGAAGTTTTTAATAGCGAGACGGTAATGTTACTTTATAAAAATGGTGCTACATATATGAATGGTAATTTTTATAAAGTTCAAATTCCAACTGATACCCAAAAATTAAATCCTAATATCATAAAAAATTTAATCAGTTTACCATGTTTACAACATCCAGATTTGGATGAAAAAGATGAAAAAAAATTAACAAAAACTTATTTTGGTCAGAATTCCATTTTTTATTTGATTGATCAGTTGTCAAATATTCATAAATCTAATGTCATTGCTGACCTTGGTGATTTTTATCCTTATATCCCTAACATCGATTTAATTTTATGTACTGATATGGATACTGAACCTGCTGATTTTATTCTTTCATCTCCTACAAAAGTTATTTTTGTACATGTTAAATGTGGGGATACTACACAGCCTCAATCTTCTGCTGGCGCTTTATGTGAAGTAGGTGGACAAGCATTAAAGAACTTACATTGGTTAATCCATTCAGGTGAATCAAAATATGCAAATACTGCATACTTGAATCAACAATGGCCTCGAAAGAGTGGTAGTAAGCCAAATAGAATCCATTTAAATACACGTATTCGTTTATTCGAAAAAAAGTTTGATTTAAATCATAAATTGAAAGATGTAATTAAAAATATTGACGAAAGACGATTAAATCCACTTGTAGATAAAGAGATTTGGATAGTCGTTGGAAATGCTTTTTCTAAAAAGCATTTTGTCAATCAATTTCAAAAAGGAAAGACTCCATCTCCAGAGTCTGTGCAAGCGTATCAGCTTTTAGATACTTGGTTTAATCAAGCTAGCTCCAATAATGTAGATTTAAAGCTATTTGTATCTGAATAAACTATTGTGTTTTTAAGACTAATTAACAGGTCTTTTAAAAGACCTTTTAATTGGTTATTATTTATATATTTTTAACATGTCTAGGACATCGCCAAGATAAACAATATTATCCACTCACGCTTTGTCGCAAGCTTTTCAGACCTTAAAAAAGAACCCAATGGAAATGGTCACTAATGGTTTTATCGAAACAATATCATTCTTAAAATTACATCAGCTGAATAATTTACTTGTTAAAATCAAAACAGGAATTTTCAGGAATGAATGGAATATGGCAAAAGAATTTACAAGAACTTTTAGGAAAGCGTAGCCTTGAAAGTCAAAAACGAATTTTAGAAAAGGCAAATGAAATTTTAAATAATCTTGTTCAAGAAGATCGTCAATTATTAAAAATTGCCGAAGAAGTGCAAACTGAAGAAACCGTAAAAATTAGTCTAAATGAACTACGAGCTCGAGTTCACAAAAACCACACTTCATAAAGTTTGTTTAGATTAGCCACACTTTGATGCACCCTCGAACCCCAATGGTGCAAAATGGCCTATTTTTTTAAGCATACTTAAAAAATAAATCATTCTTGTTTTGCCTCTTTTTACGTATGTAATTAGGGTCTGTTGACATTTA
>NZ_MJIQ01000097.1:0-5654 GCF_001878775.1 Acinetobacter sp. AR2-3 | reverse complement strand
TTTTACTTTCGCAAGAGGTCTACTATTTATAGAACCATCAATAATGCCTTTCGCCCGTAATACCTCCAGTTCTTCTCGCGTTTTAAATTGCGATAAAATTTTTCCCGTATGCTCTCCCAATTGCGGTGCAGCATGCTTATATTCAACTGGTGTATCGGATAACTTGATCGGTGAACCAATCATTTTAAACTGATCATTCAACGGATGTGTAACATTCACCACCATGTCACGCGATTTAATTTGTGGCTCATTCAATGCATCTTCAATTGAATTAATCACTCCGACCGGTACTTTTACTGCATGAATGGCCGCGACCCAATCTTGTGCATTTTTAGCCAAAAAATATTCTGACAATAATGGAATCAATTCATCACGATGTTTAACCCGATCCTGATTACGCTGGAATTTTTTATCCTCTAATAATTCAGGCAATCCAATAGCGATGCATAAATCTTTAAACTGCTTATCATTGCCGCAAGCAATAATAAATTCTTTATCTTTGGCCTTAAAAGTTTGATAAGGCACAATATTAGGATGATTATTTCCCATACGCTTTGGAGATATGCCGGTGGTAAGATAATTCATCCCCTGATTGGCCAGTGTAGCCACCTGAACATCTAATAAAGATAAATCGATATATTGTCCACGACCGGTATGCTGGCGTGCCAGTAAAGCGGCCTGAATAGCCACCGTGGCATACAAACCGGTTTGAATATCGACCACGGCTACCCCAACTTTTTGTGCACCGCCACCCGGAAGTTCATCTTTTTCACCGGTGATGCTCATTAATCCTGACATACCCTGAATAATAAAGTCATAACCTGGTTCTTCAGCACGTGGTCCAGTTTGACCAAATCCGGTAATCGAACAATACACCAAGTTCGGATTAATCTGATTTAAAGATGCATAATCCAAGCCGTATTTTTCCAATGAACCGGCTTTATAATTTTCAATGACCACATCAGCAGTTTTGGCAATTTCTCGAATCAGTTCCTGTCCTGCTTCACTCGCAATATCGATAGCAACTGAATATTTGTTGCGATTGGCAGATTGGTAATAACCAGATTCGCGAGTTGCAGCACCTTGATTGTCTAGCATCCATGGCGGTCCCCACATACGGGTATCATCTCCGACTTTAGGACGTTCAATTTTAATTACTTCCGCACCCAGATCTGCCAGAATCTGGCCGCACCATGGACCTGCCAGTACACGGCTTAAATCTAGTACTCGAATTCCTTGCAATGCACCCATGTTCTACTCCAAAAGCCAGCAGAGAACTCTGCCGGCTGTTTTTATTATTTAGCGGTAATGGTTTTGTTGGTTACTGCTACACTACTCGGTGTTTTCTCTTCCGTATTGGTAGCCGTCACTAATGAAGATTGCTGCGGGTCATACTGACGTTCACGGATAAAGAATCCTGGAATCACACCGGCAATAAAATAAGCTGCGCCCATCACGATAAATGCCATGGTGAATGAACCACCTGCAGCAATAATTCCGATAGTCGCAGGTGCAATCGCAGCCCCTAAGCGTCCCATGTTATAGGCACCACCAATGGCTGTACCACGTACATCGGTCGAGAAGGTTTCCGCCATATAGGTTGCATTTACACCATAAGGAATTCCATAAAGGAAACCGAAGGTAATTAACAGGTACGCAATATTGCCTGGTGTATTGTAGAAAATAATTACCGGTAAAAATGCGGCTGTCGCAACTGTTCCAAAGACGAAAGTTGCCCGACGCCCTAATTTATCTGCTGCATAGCCTGCAATAATTTTCCCTAGAATCATCGCCGTATAGGCACCCACCATATAGCCTGTTAATGCCTTGAAATTCATGTTCAATTCAGTTTCTAAGTAGGTTGGCATCCAGTTATTAACACCATAGTAACCAAACTGTAAGAACGCAGCAGTACTCATCCATAACAAGAACATTTTACGATGCTGGGTATGCCCAAAAATACGTTTATAGACACTTTCAGAAGGTGCTTTTGCCGTGACTGTTTCAGGCGTAGGCTCAATTTTCAATTCTTTACGTTTAAACTGTTCAATTTTTGCTTCCTGCCAAGATGCAGGTTCAGGTACAAAACGCATGAAAATGAGCGCAAAGGCAGCCGGAACAATGGTCACATAAAACAGCATACGCCAGCCATGGTCGGGAATAATTGCGCCGGCCAATAACGTCGCCACGATGTAACCGATTGTCTGTCCGGTCTGTAAGGTGCCTAAAACAGTGGTACGATACTTGGTAGGAACATATTCTGCCATGAGCGTATTACATGCCATATATAACGAGCCCAATCCAAATGCCCCGATAAAACGTAGAATCATGAACTGCTCATAACTTTGGGTGAATCCCAAAATACAGGTCATGATCGAAAAGAAAACCACAGACCAGGCAATGGTTTTTACTCGGCCAAATTTATCACATGCCCATCCACCGGTAATTCCGCCCAGCGCCATGCCTGCAAGTGATGAACTTCCTAACATCCCGGCTTGAAATGAAGTCAGTCCAAACTCAGCTTTCAAACTGGTCAAGCTAAATGACAGCAGCATGATATCGACGCCATCAATCACCAGTGAAATAAATGCAAAGACAAATGCAATTTTCCAGGTGTTTTTATGAATGCGATGTGCTGTGCCTACATTGGATGGTAATTTTCTGCTGAGCGTTCCTGCTCCAGCCTGCATATCATTATTCATTTCCATATCCCTCATTTTCCCAAATGAGTCATCGGTAGTCCTATTATTTCTCTACATTTACCTTAAGTTCTTTATTCTTTTTCTCGTATTTTATTTGAACTTCAGGCTTGCAAATGCACAGATTTACAAGAATGTTCCACGATGAATCCTTTAATTCAAATTATTGATTTTTAATACGAAATCTATTCATGATGTTCAATAATGGACATCCTGAATGAACGAAATCACTTAATTACAGAATGCAGCAATACCAGTCTGTGCACGTCCTAAAATTAACGCATGCACATCATGAGTACCTTCATAGGTATTTACCACTTCCAGATTGACCAGATGACGCGCTACACCAAACTCATCAGAAATACCGTTACCGCCCATCATGTCACGTGCCAGACGTGCAATATCCAGAGCCTTACCGCAGTTATTACGCTTAATTAAAGACGTACCTTCAACTGAAGCAATGCCTTCATCCTTCATGCGGCCAAAACGTAAAGCCACCTGTAAGCCAAGGGCAATTTCAGTTTGCATATCTGCCAGTTTCTTCTGGATCAGCTGATTCGCAGCGAGTGGTCGGCCAAACTGTTTACGGTCCATGGTGTACTGATGTGCGGTATGCCAACAGAACTCTGCTGCACCCATGGCACCCCAGGCAATCCCGTAACGGGCACTGTTCAGACAGGTAAATGGACCTTTTAAGCCACGTACTTCTGGAAATGCATTTTCTTCAGGTACAAAGACATTATCCATCACAATTTCACCGGTGATTGAGGCACGTAGACCCACTTTGCCGTGAATTGCTGGAGCAGAAAGCCCTTCCCAGCCTTTTTCCAAAATAAATCCGCGAATGTCACCGACATTGCCTTCAGCGGATACTTCTTTGGCCCAAACTACAAATACATCGGCAATCGGGCTGTTGGTAATCCACATTTTTGCGCCAGTTAAACGGTAACCACCCTCGACTTTTTTAGCACGGGTAATCATGCTACCCGGATCAGAACCATGATCTGGCTCGGTCAAGCCGAAGCAACCAATATATTCACCGGTTGCTAATTTTGGTAAATACTTTTGCTTTTGCTCTTCAGAACCAAATTCATTAATGGGTACCATCACCAGAGAACTTTGTACGCTGGCCATTGAGCGATAACCTGAATCGACACGTTCAACTTCACGGGCAATCAGACCATAACTGACATAATTTAAACCTGCACCACCGTACTGTTCTGGAATGGTTGGGCCTAGCAGACCAAGTTCACCCATCTCACGGAAAATGGCCGGATCAGTTTTTTCATGGCGGAACTGTTCCAGTACACGCGGCATCAGTTTGTCTTGACAGTACGCTGCCGCTGCATCGCGGATCATGCGCTCTTCTGACGTCAGTTGCTGTTCGATTAAAAACGGGTCTTGCCAATTAAAATTTGATTGATTTACTTTCTTCGTATTTACCATCTGATTCATAGTGTCCTACCAGTCCCTTATATCCATGCGTTGTATTATTCTGGAATTGACTTTATGCGTGAATAATCTTTCTTTCAAACAATAAATATGCATGCAGTTATGCAAAAACCGCATATCTTATTAAAATTAACAACTTTCAAATATAGATGAGCGACCTATTAGGGCATTTTTAACACTAATGTCTTATAGTCAAAGAATACTGTTATGTAATTTATTAATATCTTAATTTTTTCAAGGATGAATTTATGCGCCGTAAAATTCCGCCTCTACAAGCACTTTTATGCTTCGAATCGGCAGCACGGCATGCGAGTTATACCCACGCATCACAAGAACTATTTCTAAGCCAAAGTGCGGTTTCGCGACAAATACAACAATTAGAAAATTATTTAAATGCTCTCTTATTCACCCGCACTCGTCATGGCGTAGAATTAACTTATGTAGGAAAACAATATTACAAAAGTATCACTCCTTATTTAAAGGGATTGGAACAAACCACTTTGGATGTCATTGCACATAAAGGACAAGGAGGCACTCTAAAATTAGGTGTGGTACCAACATTCGCTACCCGGTGGTTGTTACCCAAATTACCAAGCTTTAACCAGCTTTATCCTGAAATTACAATCCATTTAGAAACGAGCACACGACCTTTTTTATTTAATGACCATATTTTAGATGCTGCTATTTATGCAGGCACCCCTCAACAAGTTGAACAATGGCCTGGTACACATAGTCACTTTTTAATGTATGAAGATGTGGTTGCTGTATGCGCACCCAGCTTAATCAAACACTATTTTCCGGATGCGACTATGATCAATACCAATAGCTTTGATTTAAGTGCACAACAATTAATAGAGCTCCCTTTATTACAGCAAACGACAAGACCACATATTTGGGAGGAATGGTTTAATCTCTATCCCATAAAACATCCAAACCCTAATCATGGGCAACGACATGAATTATTTTCAATGTTAGCGGTTGCAGCCAATCATGGTATGGGAATGGCATTAATTCCACAGATGCTGATTGAAAAAGAGTTACAGAAAGTTGAACTGGTTATGGTTTCTACCAGGAAACTCGAAAAAAAGCGCGCTTATTATTTAATGCATTCTAGTCAGGAAAATTCACCACTGATTGAAAAATTTGTAGCGTGGATTCAGAAAGAATTAACTGATGAATATGCCCTGCATGATCCAAGATAACTAAGAGACTTAGCACTCAAAACCAGAGGGATTCACACCAGCCTATGTCATCACTGTAGAATATCGATTAGCTTCTTATTACGCTCTTTATCAATCAATAGGCTTTGTTGCACAAAGCTATTCTTGAGGGCTTCTTTAGCAATATAATTTCCAGATGAAGAAGCCTGCACCTAAAACTTACCGTACAACCAATTGGTCCTCGTATAACCAAGCTTTAATCAAGCGAGGAAATATTTCAATCTGGTTTGATCCTAAGACCCAATGGTATGCACAACCACAAGGCAAGCACGGACGAAATCAA
>NZ_MJIQ01000096.1:0-1096 GCF_001878775.1 Acinetobacter sp. AR2-3 | reverse complement strand
ATCACTAAATGAGTAAATGCCAAAACCTTATGCTTGGCATTTATAATTAGGACTTACGCAAAAAGCATAAAATTTTGCGAAAGCGGATAAAAATATAGTAGCATAAAGAGATGAAGAAAAAAGTGTGGGGCTAGGATTTTAGACCACGCCTATAAGTGATAATCTACTCCCCAATAAGCATGGGAAATGCTTGTTTTTGGAGTCAACCATGACACGAAGAAAACGTCGTAATCATTCAGCAGAGTTTAAAGTTAAAGTTGCTCTCGCAGCAATTAAAGGCGACCACACACTCGCTGAACTTTCTACTCAATTCGATTTACATCAAAACCAAATCATCGATTGGAAAAATCAACTGCTTGAGCAATCAGTCAATATTTTTTCACGACCAACAGCACAACAAGAACCAGAGATTGACCTCAAAGCTCTACATGCCAAGATAGGACATCAGGCATTGCAAATTGATTTTTTAGAAGGTGCGCTCAGAAAAATAGGGCAGCTGAGCGGCAAAAAATGATCGATAAGACCCATCAACTTTCGGTACGACAACAATCGCAATTGATTCAAATCAATCGCAGTACGTTGTATTACAAGCCCAAAGAGATTTCATCAACTGATTTGAGTTTGATGCGTCTGATCGATGAAATTCATCTCGACTACCCATTTATGGGCAGTCGAATGATACGAGATATGCTACAGCGTCAAGGGCATCAAATAGGTCGGCGTAAAGTCCGACGTTTAATGCGCTTGATGGGAATACATGCCTTGTATCCAAAACCCAATACCAGTAAGCCTAATCTTGCACACCGTATTTTCCCATATCTTTTGAAAAACATGGTCATCGATCACTCTAATCAAGTCTGGTGTACAGATATCACGTACATTCCTATGGCTAAAGGCTTTGTCTATCTGTGTGCAATTATAGATTGGCATAGTCGTAAAGTACTGGCTCATCGTGTATCGATCAGTATGGAAACAGACTTTTGCATAGATGCGTTGCAAGAAGCAATTGTGAAATATGGTTGTCCTGAGGTGTTTAATACAGACCAAGGCAGTCAATTCACAAGTGAGGCATTTTTGAATGAGTTAAAATTGCGAA
>NZ_MJIQ01000095.1:0-2865 GCF_001878775.1 Acinetobacter sp. AR2-3 | reverse complement strand
AATCTCTATTTGCAACAGTGCCTGAAAAAGTGAAAGGCCAAAAAGTAGGGTATGTCCGGGTAAGTTCTGTCGAGCAAAACACTGGACGTCAACTTGAAGGAATTGAGGTCGATCGGATTTTTGTTGACCGTGCTTCAGGTAAAAATACTGACCGACCTAAATTTCAGGAAATGTTGAACTATGTCCGGGAAGGGGACAGGGTGATTGTGGCACTGTTGCAAATAGGCTGACATGATAAGCTAAATATCTTATTTATTTCGAGATACAGCAGATGAATCCCTTCCACGGTCGGCACTTTCAAGGTGAAATCATTCTTTGGGCTGTTCGTTGGTATTGTAAATATGGCATCAGCTATCGTGAACTTCAGGAAATGCTCGCTGAACGAGGCATAAATGTGGATCACAGTACAATTTATCGTTGGGTTCAGCGTTATGCTCCAGAAATGGAAAAACGGTTACGCTGGTATTGGCGTAATCCTACAGATCTGAGCTCGTGGCATATTGATGAAACCTATGTAAAAGTGAATGGACGATGGTCTTATCTGTATCGTGCAGTCGATCAACGTGGCGATACCATTGATTTTTATCTTTCGTCTAGACGTAATACCAAATCAGCATATTGTTTTCTTGGAAAAATTTTAAATAATGTGAAGAAGTGGCAAATTCCACAAGTGATCAACACGGATAAAGCACCCACATATGGACGTGCTTTATCACGGTTAAAACGGGAAGGTAAATGTCCACCAGACCTTGAGCACAGGCAGATTAAGTATAAAAATAACGTGATTGAATGTGATCATGGCAAGCTCAAGCGGATCATCAGGGCCACATTAGGATTCAAATCTATGAAGACGGCTTATGCCACAATTAAAGGTATTGAAGTCATGCGTGCACTACGTAAAGGACAAGCATCGTCATTTTATTATGGTCAGCCTCAGGGTGAAGTGTGTCTAATCAACAGGGTTTTCGGTCTCTAAGTACTTTTTAAAGGGAACATCATCGACTCAAATCTCTATTTGCAACAGTGCCGATTCATACACGTGTGGCAGTCCTCAATAAATTCACTGAATTAGGTCGACCATTTACCCAAGTTACGCCTTAAATTTGGCTCAATTAGGGGCGCTTTGCATTTCAAATCTTTGTGCAACAAAGCCAAAATTAGTTATTTTTAGTATGGTGTAACTAAGATTAATTAATTTTTTTAAATCGAATGATAAATATATTTATTGTTTTTAATTTATTCTTTACCATTTTCAAATTTTTAAATAATCCGAAAAGACTATTTTAAACTTTAGGGTTACATATGCTCCTATACATAGGCAGGAATAAATATGCAACTTAGTATATTTGCAACAATAGTACTGGAAAGATTCATGTAATAATGCTTAAAACTCTCTAATTAGTTAGGGAGGCATTGGAATTGGAGAAAGAAGTAAAGTGCCCACTAGCAAATGTGGTTATTGGAGGAATTATCTCATCAACCCTTCTTATGTTGGTTTTATTACCAATATTGTCCCGGTGGATAAATGAAAAGAAAGCTTCTTGACCAATTATAGTAAGCAATTTTTAGCAGAAATATTGAGGCTTACTCAAGTCTCTCAGCTAATCGTAAATAGAATAAGGAAACTATTGTATGTCAGAAGATCATTCTCAGAGCCACGCGGCTGTTACTGAAGAGAATAGTAAGAAGCTAATATTTACTGTAGGTTTGACCACTACGTTTTAATCGTAGAAATTATAACCGTTTTTATTACTCAAAGTTTAACTTTTGTGATTATCTAAAAACACATAGCGGTCGAATGGCCATATTAACTGACTTAAAATCAGTCGCATACTTTAATGTAGCGGTTCTGATAGCACAAAAGTTCGCAGCATGAAAACGGAACCGGCATAATTGATTTATAGTGAACCCATACACTAAGCATAATGATTTAGAGGACGATAATCCCAATGAAAAAATTCCTTTTAGGAGCTGTTGCCGCATCTGTTTTGGCCTTTTCAGGCAATGCTATGGCCAATTTTGTGGCAGGTCAGGACTATCAGGTGGTCGCAAAACCAGTCAAAGTCGAAAAACCGGGCAAAATTGAGGTACGTGAATTCTTCTGGTATGGCTGTGGTCACTGTTTCACGTTGGAACCGCATATGCAGGACTGGTTGAAAAAATTACCCAAAGATATCCGTTTTGTACGTACACCTGCTGCAATGAACCCGCTTTGGGAACAGGCTGCACGTGCTTATTATGTTTCAGAAGCCCTGGGTGTGCGTCAAAAAGCACATTTACAGTTATTCCATGATATTCATGACAAGCAGCGTCCAATTTTAGAACAGGCACAATTGGCCAAGTTCTATACCCGTTATGGTATTTCTGAAGAGAAATTTAACACGACTTATAAATCATTCCCGATTTCGTCAAAAATTGCTCAGGCAAAAAATTTGACTGCTCAATATCAGTTAAGCGGTGTACCAGCGGTGACCGTGAATGGTAAATATATTGTGCAGGGCAATGATGCCAAAGTAATTCAGGTGGTAAATTACCTGATTGAAAAAGAGCGTAAAGCCAAATAAGACGCGATTGATTATCTCTAAAAAAAACCTGCATCGAATCTGCAGGTTTTTTTATTTAAACTGGAGGAATGGTTATTTACGTCCTGACTGCCGGATCTGGTGTTTCTATCGGCGGGCGATACCAGTGTAAAATTCCTCGGAATAAGAGCTGCATCTGCAACACGCTTTGCGCTTTAAAGTCATGGGATTGAATATGAATCGTGGATTGTATCTTTACCAGTTCATACCCGATATCTTCATTCAGAAAATGAATTTTCCTTTCTATTTCAACACGCAGAATTAATGTGGTTCCGTTAATTAG
>NZ_MJIQ01000094.1:0-15658 GCF_001878775.1 Acinetobacter sp. AR2-3 | reverse complement strand
TTAACTGACTGGCATTACTCAGTTGAGGGCTTTTTTATATGCATTTTTTATTTTTTCTGAAACAGGTAAATCTGATATTGCGCCAGTAATTCAAACTGATCCTGCTGTTCAAGTGCTAAACGACGTTCAGGTTTGGCCTTATAAGCATATGGCGTCATCGCAATCAGGTTTTTTAAATCAGCCTGTGGCAAAACCATTGGCGCATCAATCACCTGCTCACTAACCAGATTAAATTCATCTTGCAACTGCTCAACAAACTTCTGCGGCTCGTGTGGTTTCACTTCTTCAAATAAAGCCTCACGCATAGCATATAAATGTTGTGGTGCCGGCGTCACTACCATCAAATAAGACTTCGGCCTTAATACCCGCAGGATTTCCTGTTTGGGAATCGGACTAAATAAGCTGGTACAGAGATCAATTGACTCATCCAGTACTGGTAAGGTTGCCCCGGTTCCCACCACCCAAGTCACCTCTTTATTCAGCTTGGCAGCCACCTGAACTGCATTTTTGGCAATATCAACCCCGACGCATTGCAGCACTTCCGCCTGCATGGCATTCGTATAATAGCCTTCGCCACAACCAATATCTAAAAGGTTCTCAATCCGCAACTCGCGAATCTTTTCCACGACAGCCTGTTGCAAAGGCGCATAATAACCTGCACTGAGAAATGCGCGACGTGCCTGCACAGACTCAGGCGTATCTCCCGGGTTTTTGCTGTGCTTATGCTGAACCACATGCAGGTTCACATAGCCCTGTTTGGCGACATCGTAACTATGATGATTCTCACAGCGCCATGTTCTTTCATTTAAGCTCAACTGCTGGCGACAGACTGGGCACATGAGTAAATTCATCATTTTCTCCAAAACAAAAAAGCCGGCATGCGCCGACTTTTTCCCATGCATTTCTTAGCGCAATTTTAAGGTCATTAGACCCAAAACTACCAGCATAATCGTAATAATCCAGAAACGGATCACCACCTGGGTTTCACGCCAGCCTTTCTTTTCATAATGATGATGCAGCGGCGCCATCAGGAATACGCGTTTATTACGCATTCTTAATGAACCAATCTGCAGGAATACTGAAATCGCTTCCACTACAAAAACACCAGCCATAATCGCAAATACGATTTCCTGACGCACCATGACGGCAATCGTACCGAGCATTGCACCGAGAGATAAAGCACCGACATCACCCATAAACACTTGGGCTGGATGGGCATTGTACCAAAGAAAAGCTAAACCGGCTCCGATCATGGCAGCACAGATCACCACCAGTTCAGACGAGTATTTTACATAAGGAATATGCAGATAATTGGCAAAACGCACATCACCGGCCAGATAGGCAAATACGCCCAGACCTGTAGCCACCAGCACGATTGGCATGATCGCCAGACCATCCAGACCATCGGTCAAGTTCACGGCATTGGATGCACCGTTAATGACGAAATAGGTAAAGATAATAAATCCAATACCCAGCGGAATCATTGACAATGGAATGCTTAAGTCTTTAAAGAATGGAATCAGCAGATCCAGCATATTCGCAGTATGCACCGGATTGGTCTGTTGCTGCGCAATCACATACAAGGCTATACCAGCACCCAACGAACCCACTGAAGTCCAGAAGAATTTTTTCTTCGCAGGCAAACCTGCATTGTCTTTATAACGGATTTTGATCCAGTCATCGGCCCAGCCCACGGCACCGAAAATCACCATTACACCCAGTACAATCCAGATATAAGGATTAGACAGATCCGCCCAGAGTAAAGTCGAAATCCCGATTGAAAGCAGGATCAGCACCCCGCCCATGGTCGGTGTACCCATTTTCTTGGCATGGTTTTCAGGGGCATACGAGCTGACTGCCTGACCATATTTCAGCGCCTGCAGCTTGCGAATCATGATTGGGCCAAGCACCAGGCCAATGGTCAGTGCCGTCAAAACACTGAGTAAAGCACGTAAAGTTAAATAACGAACCACCTGAAACGTGCTGTCAAAGCCCGCCAGAAGGTCAAATAGCCATAACAGCATTTAGAGTTTCTCCATCAATGCAGCCATCAATGTTTCCATATGGGTAAAACGCGACCCCTTAAACAGGAAAGACATTGGCTGGGGATGATGTGTTTCAATCAAATCAATTAAAAATGGCAAGGCCTGCTCCTGATTCAGGAAAGCCTGCATTTTTTTACCATATTGTGTACTACGAGCACCTTCTTGTGCGGCAGGCGCAAATTCACCCACAGCCACCACAAAATTAATGCCTTTGACCGAGACCAGATCCCGACCGAGCTTGTAATGCTCGATTGCGGCAGATGAACCCAGTTCACCGATATCGCCGGTGACCATGACCCGGATGCCCTGCTGCTGCGCCAACACTTCTGCTGCTGCACGCATCGAACCCGGATTGGCATTATAGGTGTCATCAATAAACAAATAGTCTTTGTGTGGAATAAAGTTCAGACGACCTTTGGCACCCACGGCCTGTTCCAGACCGGCCACGATATCATCCAGACCAACACCGATCGCCAGGGCGAAAGCTGCTGCTGCGGTCGCATTTTCAACATTATGTTCGCCGGCAAATGGCAACTGAACTGTTTTCGAGCCTTGCGCTGTATTCAGGGTAAAGGTTGAAGATTGAGCATCAAGGACTACATCGCTGGCATATACATCACCACCAGCACCAAAACTCAAGCTTTTTTCGGTTTTTACTGCGGCACGAATCGTTTCAGCAAAATCATCGGCAGCAGGAATAATCGAAATTTCAGAGATATGCGCATAAATCTCGGATTTTGCACGGCAAATCCCGTCACGGCCGCCAAATTCACCTAAATGTGCAGTCCCGATATTAATGATTCCGGCCACATGCGGCTGTACCATTTTTGAAGTGTAATCAATTTCACCCTGATGACTTGCACCGAGTTCCATTACTGCATATTGATGTTCAGGACGTAGCTCCAGCAACATTACCGGCACGCCAAGGTCATTATTCAAATTACCACGCGTCACCAAGGTCGGTGCCAGACGTGACAGAATGCTTCCCAGCATTTCCTTAGTCGTGGTCTTGCCACTGCTGCCGGTCAAGGCAATGACTTTAAGTTGAGAATTCTGCTGACGGCGATAAGCTCCCAACAATCCCAATGCCAGACGGGTATCTTCTACCACCAGCTGGCAAATATCAGCATCCACCGGACAGCTGACAATGGCAATTTCACAACCTTGAGCCGCCACTTGTGCAATAAAGTCATGTGCGTCAAAACGCTCACCTTTCAGCGCAAGAAAAGCATCACCTGATTCTGCATCACGTGAATCAGTCAAAATCCGCTTGATCTGGCCTGCAGGCTTTTTATCATTCAGCCAGTAGCCTTGGGTGGCCTGCTGTAATTGTTCTATGCTCCACGGCTCCAGCGCCGCAGTACTTGTTGTTGAGGTATGCATATCTGAATCCTAATGCGCTGAATAGGCTGAATCTGTGTTGCAATGCTGGGCATCAATCGCAGCCTGCACTTCGACCACGTCATCAAACCAGTGACGTACGCCATCAATTTCCTGATAGTTTTCGTGACCTTTCCCTGCAATCACGACAATATCACCCGCCTGTGCGTGTTTAACCGCAAACTTGATCGCTTCACGACGGTCATGAATTTCATGATAGATTTTGCCGGAAAAGTCGATATCATTTTTCATATCAGCAAAAATTTGTGCCGGATCTTCGGTTCGTGGGTTATCAGAAGTGAGTACTGCGATATCTGAACCCTCCAATGCTGCCTGAGTCATCAGTGGACGTTTACCACGGTCACGGTCGCCACCACAGCCGAAGACTGCCCAGAGATTTTGTGAAACATGACGTTTCAAGGTCACCAGAACCTGAGTCAGGGCATCCGGGGTATGGGCATAATCCACCACAAACAGGCGCTCTCCATCACGCAGCACCTGCATCCGACCGGGCGCACCTTTGAGCTGTGGTACAGACGCAATCAAACTGTTCAGGTCAAACCCAGCCTGCTCCACCATAATCAGACTGGCGACCAGATTTTCAATATTGAAATGGCCCAGCAATGGACTGTTAACCATATATTCAGCAGAAGCAGTTTTTAGTTTAAAGGTCGCACCTGAAATGCTGTACTGAATATCCTGAACCTGATAATCCGCTTTTTGCTTGGTGGAATAAGTCAAAATTTTAGGCTGTGCCGGATTAGTTTGTGCAGCATCCAGCATGATCTGTGCATGTTCATCATCGATATTGATGACAGCCACTTTTAATGATTCAAAACGGAATAAACCAGACTTTGCTTCCGCATAAGCTTGCAGCGTACCGTGATAGTCCAGATGGTCACGACTCAAATTACTATAGCCCGCAATCTCGATATCACAACCATTCAAGCGGCCTTGTTCCAGACCATGCGAACTGGCTTCAATCGAGGCAAACTCCGCATCGGCCTGCACATAGCCATGCAAGGCATTTTGCAGTTGCAAAGCATCTAGGGTGGTATGCGAAGATGCTTCCAGATTTGGCAAAATCCCGTTACCTGTAGTACCCATCACTGCACAGGCTTTACCTTGCAACATGATGAATTCAGCCACCAAGCGAGAAATCGTGGTTTTACCATTGGTGCCGGTAACTGCCAGAATTCGAGCAGCTTGCACAGGTTGAGTCGCTTGCAAATACTGCTTTTGCCATTGACCCATTAGATGACGTACATCTGCTACCACCAAATTTGGAGATACATCCAGTTCAGTTTCTGAAATCACGGCCAATGCACCCTGCTCTAAGGCTTTCTGGGCGAATTGAGCAGTTTTTTCCGGTTGAGACAGACTGGTCAGGGCAATAAAAATTTGTCCCGGTTTGACTTTACGACTATCCAGCTCGAAGCCCTGAAAGGATTGCTTCATCCAGTCAGCGACATCGTGAGGGGTGTAGAGATCTTGAAATGTAATAGACATTGATCACCTATTTACTGGACTTTGGGAGGTTCTAAAGGTTTGTCCAGAGGGACATTCAGCAGACGCAAGGATTCCTGCATCACGCGGGCAAAGACCGGTGCAGATACCGTACCGCCATAGTAAGTGCCTTGTGGGTTTTCTACCACCACCACCATAGCGATCCGTGGATCACTGACTGGTGCCACGCCGGCAAATAAAGCCCGGTATTCACTGGTTGAATAACCTTTACGGTCGGCACGCAATTTATGTGCAGTACCGGTTTTACCCGCCACGCGGTAACCTGGAATGGTGGCGCGAGTCGCCGTACCACCTGGCAAGGTTGCGGTTTCCATCATCAGCAGGACCTGATCGGCAATATTGGCATCGATCATCTGTTCACCCTGGGGCTGTTCTTCCAGCTTGTACAGGCTCAGCGGCATTTTCACGCCTTTATTGGCCAGCATGGCATAGGCATCAGCCAGCTGTAGTACCGTCGCATTCAGACCATAACCATAGGACATGGTTGCCACTTCTGACACATTCCATTTGCTAGGAGGCAGAATCAGACCGGCACTTTCACCCGGGAATTTCACCGCTGAACGCTGACCAAAACCCAAGCGTTTATAGAAGGTTGGCAAGGTTTCATACGGCAGCGACAAGGCCAGTTTCGCCACACCGACGTTAGAGGATTTCTGCAGAATGCCGCCGAGCGTCAACTGACCATAGTTATGCGTATCACGAATGGTATGATTACCGACTCGCATACTGCCCGGTGTGGTATTAACGACTGAATTCGCCGTATATTTGCCACTTTCCAAGGCCATCGCTACAGTGAGCGGCTTCATGGTCGAGCCCGGTTCGAAAGAATCGACTGCACCGCGGTTACGCATGGCATCCTTGTTGAGCAGGCTGTTTTTGTCATTCGGGTTATACGATGGCCATGATGACAGCGCCAGAATTTCACCGGTTTTGACATCAACAGCAATCGCAGTCGCTGAACGGGCATTATTGGCGACACCAGCAGCCGTCAGCTCACGGTACATAATATATTGCAGACGCGAGTCGATACTCAGGGTAATATTTTCACCCGGTTCAACTTCTTTAATCACTTCCGGTTCTTTGACCCGGTTGCCTTTTTTATCGCGAATGATCTGCTGTTCGCCATCCTTTCCGGAAAGACGGCTATTCAGCTGCATTTCCAGACCTTCAATCCCGCTGCCTTCGCTATTGGTCAGGCCAATAATCTGAGAGTTCGGCTGTGGCTGCGGATAATAACGTTTATAGTTTTTCTCGGTATATACGCCCTGAAAATTACGTTTCATGATCAGTTCGGCCTGTTGTGGCGGAACTTCTTTTTTCAGGATCAGATAACGTGAACGCGGACGTTCTTCCATTTTTTTACGTAGTTCTGCCCGATCCATACCGACTGCATCCGCCAGCTCATCCAGATTCAGGTTTTTATCCGGTAGCTGACGTTTGAGCTTGCGGCTATTCGGTTCTTTTTCCAGCGCCAGCATGGTCTCGTCATAGAGTTTTTTATTGTCAAAATAATCACGTGGATCAATCACAACTTTCATGATTGGGGTACTGATAGCCAATGGAATGCCATTACGATCATAAATTACGCCACGCATTGCCTTGATGGTATTGGTTCTTAAAATATTGGCATTGGCTTTGTTTTGCAAAAAATCTTTATTAATAATCTGTACATAGAAAGCACGGCAAATCAGTGTCACAAAACACAGCAACACCACCGCCCACATGATGTAAAAACGATTGATATAAACATTTGAGGCATTTTTGTCGGTGACCGATTGTTTTTTACGTACCGGTTGCTTCTTTCTCTTGTCTACCATGTCGGAACGCTAGCCTTATTTTTTCTCATCTGAAGTTTGTGGTAAGGAAATCACGACACTTTGTGAAACCGGAGGTGAATACATACGCAGCTGTGTCACTGCACGCGTACCGATCTGTGCCGTCGCGCCAAAAGTTTGCTGCTCAATCAGCAAACGCCCCCACTCTGCATTCAGGTCATCCCTTTCACGCAGATAGGTACTCAGCTTTCTGTTATCCTGACGGTATTCAAATACCTGAAATACCACAAATACTGCACTGATGAAGACCATCAATATCAGCATGAGATAGATTGTAACTTTTTTCAGCCACAATTTTTCTGTTTTTTTATCAACCACTTCCGTTTTCATGATCTGCCTATTAAGCTAAACGTTCTGCTACCCGGAGCCATGCGCTACGTGAACGAGGATTGGCTTTGACCTCCTCATCACTGGCTTTAACACGAGAAACTTTCTTTAAACGTCGCGTATCTTTCTGTTGTTGTGGCATTCCCCAGCCTGAATCCTCTTCAAGCGTTGACTCTTTTTGAATAAATTGTTTAATCAAACGGTCTTCCAGTGAATGGAAGCTAATCACCGCCAAACGTGCTTCAGGTTTCAAGATTTCAACGGCCTGAGGCAAGAAGATTTCAATATCTTCTAATTCCTTATTAATAGCAATACGAATTGCCTGGAAAGTACGGGTCGCAGCATGCTTATTTTTTTCCCATTTCGGGTGCGCTACTTTTACGATCTCAGCGAGCTTTGCCGTGGTATCAATATATCCAGCAGCTTTAATCGCTTTGGCAATACGGCGACTATAACGCTCTTCACCATATTTAAAAATGATATTCGCCAGTGCTTCTTCTTCAATCTGGGTCAGCCATTCTGCTGCGGTGGGACCTTGCGAGTTGTCCATGCGCATATCCAGTGGGCCATCTTTCATAAAACTGAAACCACGTTCAGCCTGATCCAGCTGCGGTGAAGAAACACCAAGATCCGCCATCACCCCATCGACGTGTTCAATGCCCAGCTCAGCCAATGCCTCTTTCAGATCAGCAAAGCTGGCATGAATAATTTTAAAACGTGAATCTTCTTGTTCGAGTTCAGCCGCTACAGCCAGTGCTTGTGGATCTTTATCAAAGGCATAGACGCGTGCATTTTCATCTAATTTGGACAGCAATAAACGCGTATGTCCACCACGGCCAAAGGTACCATCCACATAAGTTCCCGTATTGCGACCCGCCAACAAGGCATCAATCGTTTCGTGAAGTAATACAGAAATATGTGACATAAAAACTCAATCAATAGGGGGGAAAATTTAACTGCACATTATCACCCTGTTTAGGCAAAGCTCCAAACGACTTTTTGTAGATAAATATTACTTTCCATAGAGAAAACCGTTTTAGCATTTTCTGCCACAAAAAAAGCCTCCTGTTCAGGAGGCTTTTTTACCAGCAAGAGGACTTCGCAGATCAATTAACGTTTGCTGTTATAAATCTGGTCGAAAATTGCACCATTCACAAAATGGGTTTTCTGTGCATTGGCCCAACCACCAAAGACCTCATCAATGGTAAAGGTTTTGATTTTCGGGAACTGTGCCGAATATTTCGCTAATACTTTTTCATTACGTGGACGATAGAAATGTTTAGCTGCCATTTCCTGACCCAATGGTGAATACAGGTAATTGATATAACCTGTTGCTAGCCATTTATTGCCATTTTTCTCTACGGTACGATCCACAATCGCCACTGACGGTTCAGTCAAAATGGTAATTGATGGATAGACGATATCAAACTTGTTTTTACCCAAGGTCTTTTGCGTGACCAAGGCTTCATTTTCCCAAGTCAGCAATACATCGCCAATCCCACGCTCGGCAAAGGTGGTCATTGAAGCACGTGCAGCAGAATCCATCACTTTCACGTTCTTATAAAGTTTGCCAACAAAATCCTGTGCTTTAGCTTTATTGCCGCCTGGCTGTTTCTCGGCATAACCCCATGCAGACAGATACACCCAACGCGGCAAACCGCCCGTTTTCGGGTTTGGCGTAATAATTTGCACGCCTGGTTTTGTTAGGTCATTCCAGTCCTTGATGCCTTTCGGGTTGCCCTTGCGGACCATGAATACGATCGTCGAAGTATAAGGTGCCGAGTTGTGTGGGAATTCCTTTTGCCAGCCCGGCTGAATCTGACCAGATTTCACAATTTCTTCGATGTCATTGGCCAGCGCCAAAGTCACCACATCACCTTTCAGGCCATCGACCACAGAACGCGCCTGTTTGCCCGAACCGCCATGAGACTGCTTGAAATTCACATCCAGACCGGTGCGGTTTTTCCAGTAAGTCCCAAATGATTTGTTAAATTCATCATAGAACTCACGCGTGGCATCATAGGATACATTCAGAAACTGACGGTCTGCTGCTTGTGAAGCAGTCGCGGTCATGCCTAAACCAGTCGCCAACAAGGCAGCACTAAATAACGATTTTAATTGAGTTTTCATGGCAGCACAGAGTTTATCTTCATTAGATATAACTATATGAAATAAAATCATTTATCGCAATTCACCCTACAACATCACAACACGATAAAATGAAAGGTTTTTCTGACTTAATATTTTGTTTTTAAAAGGAAAATACAGTTTATTATTCTACTTATATCTAAGATATAGAATTTTATGCATTAGATATAAAGAAAATGGATAACACTTTAGCCATTTTCTTTATTCCATCTGGACTACAGCTTACTTATCTTTTTTCATTGTAAATCTGGTCATAAATCGCCCCATTCACAAGATGTGTTTTTTGCGCTTTGGCCCAACCACCAAAGACTTTATCAATGGTAAAGGTCTGGATTTTCGGAAACTGGGCTGAATATTTGTTAGCGACTTTGGCATCCCGCGGACGGAAGAAATATTTCGCAGCAAGCTCCTGCCCTTTCGGTGAATATAAATAGTTCAAATAGCCTTTTGCCAGATGGGTAGTGCCATTTTTATTCACGTTCTTATCGACAATCGCTACCGATGGTTCGGCCAGAATTGAAATCGATGGATAGACAATATCGTACTTGTCTTTACCCAGACCTTGCGTCGCCAGCAAGGCTTCATTTTCCCAGGATAAAAGCACATCACCAATGCCGCGCTCGGCAAACGTCGTCAGTGAACCACGGGCACCGGAATCTAAAACTTTGACATTTTGATAAAGTTTTTTCACCAGCTCTTTGGCTTTCGCATCATTACCGCCTGGCTGTTTCAGTGCATAACCCCAAGCAGACAGGTAGATCCAACGTGGCGCGCCACCAGTTTTCGGGTTTGGGGTAATAATGTCCACACCCGCTTTGGTCAGATCATTCCAGTCTTTGATTTGCTTTGGATTGCCTTTACGCACCAAGAATACAATCGTAGACGTATAGGGTGCCGAATTACTCGGAAACTCTTTTTGCCAGTCTTTCTCGATTAAACCGGCATTGACGATTTCTTCGATATCATTGGCCAAGGCCAAGGTTACGACATCGGCCTGCAAACCATCGACCACTGAACGCGCCTGCTTGCCTGAACCGCCATGCGACTGTTTAAAATTAACCGTTTGTCCGGTTTTCTGCTTCCAGAACTTGCCAAATTCTTCGTTATATTCCTGATAAAATTCACGGGTCGGGTCATAAGAGACATTCAGGAAATCTTTGGCGACGGAATTCTGTACAGCTGTTCCAACTAAAATTGTCAAGATTGCGGATGCTATTATTTTTTTCATCTGATGTAACTCTTTGTTTATATGAGCTGCACTATACAAATCAAAAATAAGCATAACAATCATGCATTTATAACAATATCTACAATCTATTGATGATTTTGAGATATCTTCTAACAATTAAATCCGGATACATATTCTGCTAGAAAAGTAATCTTCTGCTACAATATAAGACAGTTCTTCACGCTCTCTTCACAGTTGTCTGTTAAAAATAGGCCACCAAAACAGGAAATTACGATTTTTGGTAATTTTCCACAGAGTTATATTATTTCTTTTGTAAAAAATGTGACTTGGTTCTACTTCTTTATGATCAACTGTGATTAAATTGTAGGCAGAGTATTAAAAAAACATTTTTAACAAAATAAAACCAACCCGAAGTAAGGAGGAAGTTTGGATATGAAATTTACATTATTCACAGCCAGCATCCTAAGCCTGATTATGTTGTTCTCGATTCAACTCGGTCATGCCGTCGTTGTGAAGACAGATTTGCCGAAGCCTACAGTAAGCACTGTTGAAAGCAAGACTTCGCCGATTGAAAAAGCGATTCAGCAACAAAAAACTGAAAAAACACTTCAAACAGAAGATAATCTCAAAGTCTTGACTGCATTTAAAGTCGCACCTTCGCAAAATTTCTTTGCAGAACAGAATTACCGCTTCACCCGCTTTGTCCAAAGTATTTTTTCGAGCGCTCATTCTTAATCAGCCTCAACAGCGCTGAATATTCCCGGATTTAAAAGCCACATCATTCAATGTTGAATAAAGCATTAAGTGATGTGGCTTTTTCGCTATAATAGCTGCAATTTTATATCTAAGATTAGATCCGGCTATGACTGTTCGTACTCGTATTGCACCTTCTCCTACTGGTTTTCCGCATGTAGGTACTGCCTATATCGCCTTGTTTAACTTATGTTTTGCTAAACAGCATGGCGGTGAATTCATTCTTCGTATTGAAGATACTGACCAACTGCGCTCAACGCCTGAATCTGAAAAAATGATCCTGGATTCATTGCGCTGGTTGGGTCTGAACTGGTCTGAAGGTCCTGATGTCGGTGGCCCGCATGCGCCGTACCGCCAGTCAGAACGTATGGATATCTATAAAAATTATGCCTTGGAACTGGTAGAGAAAGGTCATGCCTTCTACTGTTTCGCAACTGCAGAAGAACTGGATCAAATGCGTGCAGAACAGCAGGCACGTGGAGAGTCGCCACGTTATGATGGTCGTGGTCTAAATCTTTCTGAAGAAGAAGTGGAGCGTCGTTTGGCCGCTGGTGAACCACATGTGATTCGCATGAAAGTACCGACTGAAGGTGTATGTAAATTCAATGACATGCTGCGTGGCGAAGTCGAGATTCCATGGGCGCAAGTAGACATGCAAATCCTGCTGAAAACCGATGGCCTACCAACCTACCACTTGGCTAACGTAGTAGATGATCATTTGATGCAAATCACCCACGTAATTCGTGGTGAAGAATGGATTCCATCTGCGCCGAAACATCAGTTGCTGTATCAATATTTTGGTTGGGAAATGCCGATACTATGCCACATGCCACTGCTGCGTAACCCGGATAAATCTAAGCTGTCTAAACGTAAAAACCCGACCTCAATTAACTATTACAGAGACATCGGTGTACTGCCTGAAGCCTTGTTGAACTACTTGGGTCGTATGGGCTGGTCAATGCCAGATGAAAGTGAAAAATTCACTTTGGCTGAAATGATTGAGCATTTTGATATCAAACGTGTATCCCTCGGTGGTCCGATCTTTGATGTTGAGAAATTGAACTGGTTAAATGGTCAATGGATCAAGGCACTCAGCCCGGCTGAACTTCTAGACACCTTATTGGCCTGGAAAGCAGATCGTGCCAAATTAGAAGAAATTGCAGCTGCGATTCAACCGCGTATTAACCTGCTGTCTGAAGCTGTGAACTGGTCTGCACATTATTTCAACCATTTCCCGACCCTGTCTAAAGAACAGTTTGAAAGCAAGAAACTGTCGGATGAACAGGTACGTCAAAGTCTTCAATTCGCAATTTGGCGTTTAGAAAGCCTGTTTACTTGGAATAACGACACGGTGAGCCAGACCTTGATGGACTTGGCGACACAGATGGAAATCAAGCTACGTGATTTCATGCCTGCGTTCTTTATTGCGATTGCCGGTTCGACAGCCTCTACCCCAGTCATGCAAACGATGGTGACCATTGGTCCGGATTTAACCTTTGCACGTTTACGTCATGCGCTAGAAATTGTCGGTGGTCCAAGCAAAAAAGAGCTGAAAGTCTGGGAAAAACTCAATGAAAGCTTAAAGTTGCCGAAAAATGAAGCAATTGATCAAGCTTAATTAATTTTTGTGTTGACGTGTGAGCGCGATATCCCTAATATAGCGCTCACACAGACTGGGGTCATAGCTCAGTTGGTAGAGCGCTACAATGGCATTGTAGAGGTCAGGAGTTCGATCCTCCTTGACTCCACCAAATCAAGTCTTGCTTTAGCTGTGTTATTTGCCTCAATTGTCCCTATCGTCTAGAGGCCTAGGACATCGCCCTTTCACGGCGGTAACCGGGGTTCGAATCCCCGTAGGGACGCCATATTCAAGATCATCGTAATATATATGGTGATCTTATAAAAAACCCAAGCATTGCGACTTGGGTTTTTTATTGCCTGTATATTTTATGTTGGGCAATATTTCGGTTTCTTCGCATCTTCCGATAAAATAATCAGTAATTTAGAATTTTGGAGTTGTAATGCAATATCGTTGCCCTAAGTGTCAAAGCCCGAAAATCATGCCAGTGGCCCAGCCAGGTCAAGCAGCTCCACGTCCAGTGGTTCCTAAAAGCTTAATGTTTCTGGTCCCTGCCCTGTTCCTTTTGCTATTACTGGTTATTATTAGTATCGCGATGTGGATTTTTGGCGATGGTGCAGGTACCACTTTACAGACTGCCACTGTGATCGTCTTTATTTTTTCCTTGATCGCAGGCTTTATGTTCTATAAGGACTTACCTGATTTTAAAATTTCAATGCAGGCATTCATGCAAACCCAAAAGAAATGGAAATGCCGTGAATGTAATCATGAGTGGGAAATCTAATTTACCCTCCACCCTATAATAAACATAAAAAACCAGCCCTGAGGCTGGTTTTTTTATTTACAAAAGTCGGAGATGATTAAACACCGATTTTGCGATATTTTTGACGCTTCGCTACAAGATCATCACCATCACGCTTACGGCGATATTCTTCAAACTCAGCATAGTTACCGGTGAAGAATTCAGGTGTTTCACCTTCGAATGACAAGATGTGCGTTGCAATACGGTCCAGGAACCAACGGTCATGCGAGATCACCATCACAGTACCTGGGAATACCAGAATGGCATCTTCAAGTGCACGCAAGGTTTCGATATCCAAGTCGTTTGATGGTTCATCGAGTAGGATAACGTTTGCGCCCATTTGCAGGATTTTCGCAAGTTGTAAACGGTTACGCTCACCACCTGACAATTGACCTACGCGTTTTTGCTGATCTTGGCCTTTAAAGTTAAAGCGACCGATATACGCACGAGATGCGATTTCGTAATCACCAATCTTCAAGATGTCTAGACCGCCAGACACTTCTTCCCAAACGGTTTTGTTGTTATCTAAGGTGTCACGGATCTGACCGACATAAGCCACTTTAACCGATTCACCCAGCGTTACCGTACCGGTATCTGGTTGCTGTTCACCAGTCATCATACGGAATAGCGTGGTTTTACCTGCACCGTTCTCACCCACGATACCCACAATTGCAGCAGGTGGTACTGTGAACGTTAAATCTTTGTACAGTAAGCGATCACCAAACGATTTGCTGATGCCTTCAACTTCTACAACCTTGTTGCCCAGACGTGGGCCAGGTGGAATGTAGATTTCAGAGGTTTCGTTACGTTGCTGGAATTCGCGTGAGTTAAGCTCTTCAAAACGCTCCATACGCGCTTTGTTTTTCTTTTGCTGACCTTTGGCATTTGAACGAACCCATTCAAGTTCTTTTTTCAATGCTTTAGCAAAAGATTCTTCCTGCTTGTTCTCTTGCTCTAAACGGGCATTTTTTTGCTCAAGCCAAGAAGAGTAGTTACCTTGATACGGAATACCCATACCACGGTCAAGCTCAAGGATCCATTCTGCAACGTTATCCAGGAAGTAACGGTCATGCGTAATCGCAACGATGGTACCCGGGAAGTCTTTCAAGAAACGTTCCAACCAAGATACAGATGAAGCATCTAAATGGTTCGTCGGTTCATCGAGAAGCAACATGTCTGGTTTAGACAGAAGTAAACGGCAAAGTGCCACACGGCGGCGTTCACCACCTGAAAGCTTAGATACATCTGCATCCCAAGCAGGCAAGTTCAATGCTGCAGCTGCTTGATCCATCTGGTTCGCAAGGTTATGCGCATCCCAAGTCTGGATAATCGCTTCAAGCTTCTCTTGCTCTTTCGCAAGTGCATCGAAATCCGCATCTTCTGCTGCATATTCAGCAAAGACTTCATCCAGACGTGCCAAGGCATCAAGCGGTTCACGTAAACCATCTTCGACGTTACCACGAACGTCTTTGCTTTCGTCTAAAGGTGGTTCTTGCTCAAGATAACCGATTTTTGTACCCGGTTGCGCACGCGCCTCACCAGAGAAATCTTTATCTACGCCCGCCATAATACGAAGCAAGGTAGATTTACCTGCACCGTTTAAACCAAGCACACCAATTTTAGCGCCTGGGAAAAATGATAAGGAGATGTCTTTCAGGATTTCGCGCTTAGGCGGAACCATCTTCGACACTCGGTTCATCGTGTAAATATATTGGGCCACGTAGGACTCCTCAACTGAAAAACCAAATGGGGTTAAAACAACCACCCCAGCTCAAAAAAGAGCGAAAAAATAATCGGCTATTATACGCAGAAAGCAGCGAAAACATAAGCCATTGCCATGAACTTCAATGCATTGTTACAAGTTTCTTGCTGATGTTTTTTTAAACAACTGTTTTCAGTAAAATAAATGACTCAAATCCAGGTCGATATATGAATATTTCATATATTAGATCTCTTGCGAAAGTTAATTCAAGAGCATCCAATTCACCATTCCAACAATTAAATTCATTCTTAGACCAAATCGTTTCCGTCTATTTCTATACCGTTCTGTTAATATCCGAAAATATTTAAGTT
>NZ_MJIQ01000093.1:0-19467 GCF_001878775.1 Acinetobacter sp. AR2-3 | reverse complement strand
GGAGGACGACCTGATTTCTTTTTGAGTGATTCTGCTTTTTCTAAAACCTCTACCATTTCAGTAAAAACATGTCGAGGTACGCCAACCAAGCGTTTGAATTCAGAATCTGAAAAACGATTTAATTTCTGATATCTCATGAAATTTATATTGAGGTGGTTTTTACTTTCGCAAGAGGTCTAGTATTTTTCACTTTCTGCAAATTTAGTATAGCTTTCCTCTAATTCAGATGAAAAAAGTAAACTCTTTATTTCAGAATTTATATTGAAAGTGGGCATTAAAATACAAAAAAACATATGTAAGCAGCTAATTACTTGCCTTTCCCAATGTATGCTAGCTTTGCCTTTGCCAAAAGTATTATCTTGATTAAGATAATATGTGGTGGTAAATTCTGTAAGAATTGGAATCCAATTAATATAATTTTCATTATATTTTAATAGGTTAGAGTATGTGATATTTGGCTTGAATAATATTTTTGTTCGAACAAAGGGATTGGAAAACCCTTTGTTTGGAATGCGATATTGATTTTCGTTGAGATGAGAGTGTTCTGTTCGGATATACTCATCAAAAATATCACAAATAAAGTCCCAACTTTGTGAAATATTACTGAATCCATAAATTTTAGAAAAATCATCTAGGTGAATTTTTTTTTCAGAAATAATGATTTTTTCTGGCGATGAGGGCAGATCTAATTCTGATAATTTTTTAACTAGTACATTGATTTTTGGTAAATGTGCTAGGAGAGTGTGTGGTTCAAATCTCTCACCAACAATTGGAATATAATATTCGAAGAATTCTTGGATTTTCCATAATTTAGTACTTATGTCCCTTATCCAAAGCATGGACTTTTCTGTTTTAGGTTGAATTATATTCGTAATATTTAAAGGGCTATCATGCTCTTTATGTGCTCGTAATTTACCGTTATCAATATAGCTGTAGTTATCAATAATTTCACTCATAAAAATCGTATGAATGAGTTGAAATGATGCTGATAAATTTGTCTGAGTTGGTATCAATGCTGAAAACTCAAAAAAATCAAGATTTCTGGAAGATAATAAGATATCTCTAATATATTTAGGTAAATTTAATTTATCTAAATTGCTGAAAAACCATCTAAGAACTGGTTGTAATGATGCTTGAGTATTTTTTGAATAATTTTTTTCTTGACATATTTTGGGCCATTGCCTGACTAACATTTCTCGTAACGATTCTAGCTCGGTATCTAAATCTGTTAACCATTTGAAATCTTTATCCCAAAATTGATTTGTTATGACAGAACAACCATTTTGTTTATTTATAGGGATAGGGATCATAGGATTTTTGATATTACTAAAAACTTTTACTTCATTTTTATTGAAAGTAGAATATTCATTTTTTATAATTTTTTCCAATATCAATCTCATAGCAGTATAAGTTTGAATTGGCTTTTTATTATCCAACTCTAGTTTAATAAAAAGATCAAAATCTATTTTATTCTTAGTTGAAAAAGATTCACTACATTTTTTAGATAACCCCAAAGCTTCAATATTTTTTATTAATAAATTGATAGTTTTATAAATAAAGTCAGTTCGTGACCTACTCGTATCTTTTGCAATATCTGTTATTGCTTTTTCTAAAGGCTCAATCCAACTTTCAAGCAATGGATCATAAATGAGTAGCCACGAAAAAGATGAGGATCTACTAGGGAAAAGCCCCAATTTTATTTGTTCTTTAGATCTTGTTGTTCCTGTATCTGCGTTAATATATGTCTTATTATTCATGATTGTTATTCTCTGATTAAATTTTCAAGATCTAAAATAGATTGTATTTCATAGCTAGCATTAGTAGATAGCTTGTCAACCTTAGAAGGATATTTAGACATTTTTTCTTGTAGTTTCTTCTCTGCAATATCTAATTCTGTTCTGACCTTTTCCTGAGTTGGTGATGTGTATATCAACTGACTTTTTAATGAATTATGATGCATACATTTCATGATCACTTTATCAGTAACATGACAGTCTGCTAAACGTTGACCATATGCATGTCTATGCGAATGTGTATTTGTTCCATACGAGGTTGAATTTATCAAATCTATTCTCTTGAATGCCCTATCTCTAGCATTTTGATAACTTTTTATTGTGTATGGATGACCTTCTAAGTTTACGAAAGCATAAGGGTGTTTTTTAGAGAGACGAGTATGCTTTGCTCGTTCAATTAAATATACATACCAGAGTTTAAGAAAAATTTTACCTGCACTTTTAGGAAACCACTGGATGGTAATAGATTGATTCTGCTGGTCATCTAATCTTAAATTTTTCCATCCTGCATAATAAATATCATCTTTATTTAAAATATTTCTCGGATGTAATCCATATTTTTTATTTAACCAATCTCTTCTGTTTTTAAAAAGAGATTTTCTATTATTTATAGAGTTATCTTCTGGTGGAAGACCATATTCTGGATGGAATATACGAACTAATGCAATATCAGAATCATCAGAATCATCAGAATCATCAGAATCATCAGGAACCGGTATAACATCGGTCACATAGAGATGGAACACCTCACTTATACGGAGCCCACCATAGTGCATTAAAAGTGTAATCAATATATCTCGAATATTATGTGTTTCATGAGAAATCTTACATATATCAGAGTTTGAGATATTTTTTCTATTTCTAAACCCTTCTACAAGTAATTTAGAGAAAATTTCTTCTGGAAAGCTTTTTGTATTATTAAGCTTATCAAAGCTAGTAGGAATTCTTTGATGTGCTGATCTTTTCTTTGTTGTATTATTCGATTTATCATCTTTCCCAATTAGATGATTAAAGAAAGAATTATTTTTTTTGTAGTACCATGCGCTTGTTAATATTTTCTGTTCTAAGTTTGTAGCCTTACGCCATGGATTTAAATGTGTTGCATTGGGGTTTATTTCTAAGAAATAATCAAATGCACAATTTATCTCTGAAATTATTGTATTAGCATTTTTAATATTTCTTACTTCCCAATATAAATTTGAATGGTCAATGCCATCTTGGCCAATGGTGCCATCATATAAATTCTTTATGAATTCAGATAATATATTTTTGGGAGAGTTATATAAGTTTCCCTTAACTAAAAAAAAATTTAAAAATAATTTCCATGCTTGGATTAATTTTTCATTTTTAGAAGGTGATGTATTCCTATCAATCATATAATGTAGAAGTGGTAGGAATGGATAATTATCAATAAATAATACAGGTAGTTTTAATGAACTTCTATTTAAATCTTGTTTTATTAAAACATTTAATTTAGTTATCATTATTTTATACCTTATTATCAACTTGATTATAATATCAAAAGCATAACAGGAATTTTAAATATATTGTCTATTTTTTATTCAGTTTATTTTTATTATTTTGTTTAAATATGATACTAAATGTAGTACACAGAACGCAAGCGCCTAAAAATAATCAGCAGGTCTGGCGTGAGCTGGAAGAGGCCACCCGTGCCATTGTGACTAAGCAGAAACAGGATGTCTATGTGGTGACCGGTCCTGTATTCACCCCAGAGTATCTTAAAAAAACTAATCTCAGTTCTATTAGTCAAGAGCGTACAAACTGTAAAAAACAACAAGAAAAAAATGATAAAGAGAAGCCTGACCAAAAATCTAATGTTAATAAAAAGCTATATAATGATTGTATCGCTCAAATAACACCTAATAGCGAAATTTTAGTCCCTAAATATGTATATAAAGCTCTGTATATTCCAAAAACTGGGGTGAGTGGTGTCTATTATGCCCCTAATGATGATTCTCTTCAGGTAAAAATAGTAAGTATCTGTTATTTAGAAGAAAGGTTAGGTATCAATCTGTTTCCTCAAATAACTGAAGACCAAAAGCGCAATACCTATAAGTTGCCATTGGAAGCATCAGAAGTAAAACCCAATCAGCAAATTTCTTATTCAAGCTGGGATGGTGAAAGTCAGTGTGCCGAAGAGGTTTCTGAAGAAAACCTGCAGGCACTGCAACGTGAGTTTAAGTCTTCCGGTTCAAGCAGCTCGAGCTCCTCTGCGACTGGAGGTATGATAGACAATGAAACCCAAGATATCATTAAGAAGCAGCTGATTGATGCCCTGTTGCAATATATTTTGCAGTTGTTGAAATAGGCTTGCTGAAAAAACCGGGATTCGGGTAGCATCGACATCAGACATTCATGGAAAAATAACAACGACAGGTGAAAAGGATATGTTTAAAGCATTTGAAAATGGTACAGAATCTCATGGGATTCATGATTTAACTGTCGAAAATGATTTGGATCGTGTCAATTTGTACGGTAATTTACAGATTACAAAAGATCAAGAAGGCTTAAAGGTTGCAAAAGTCTTACAGGCTTTATTGAATGACATTGTAAACCATTTGGAAAATACGCCTGATTTACCTGAGAAATTAGAACGTGATGATGAAGATGGAGTGGAAAATCCATTTTATTAGTTTTTGATAGTAATCGCTTAAAAGCTTGATCGAGAAACTCACACATTGATGTGAGTTTTTTTAACAAAGAAACTAATTAGTTGCCTAAAAAATAGAAAAATCATATTATTTTTAATATACTTATTTATAACAAAATGTGCTTTTGTTTTTAAGGTAAATAATATGCAGACATGGCAGCAATGGATTTATCTCAATAAACATAAGATGAAACATCCAGTGGATTTTGAAGAACGATTTGCTATTGAAATTTTAACAAAAATTAAAGAAATCACACCTAATGATGTCATCCCTCAATATCATTTTATTGATTTTGACGGAGGAAATCGTTATATCGATTTTTGTATTAAAAATGAAGAAAAAGGCTATTTTCTTTCTATTGAATTAGATGGTCGAGATAAATTTTTAAACCAAGAATTAACTAAGACTTTAGAACGACAAAATGCTTTAGTGGTTAAAGTCGGCACTTTGGTTCGTTATGCAAATACAACTTGGTTAAATAATCCTAACCGAGTTATTAATGAAATTCAAACAATCCTCTATAGCCAGCAGACCAAGCATATGAAAGCCATCAATTACAAAAAACAGATAGAGGAGAGTTTGGCTAGCTATCAAGAGCAATTAGATCGGGTGTTAAAGCAAAGCCAATCCAATACTCAAGATCAGGAAATAAAACAGCTTAATAGCGTTGTTCAGTCTTTAAAGAAGCAACTTGAGGCACAGAAAGAGCAACCCCAAAATGATCAAACAAATGAGGCATTAAAGAATATTAATCTCATGATGCTGACTTTGATGCAGCAAATGAAAGAGATTCAGGAAAAAAATCAAATATCACAGCCGCCTGATAAGGAACCTCCGATTCCAACACCAGTTCCAGAAATCATTCAAAAATCTTCTCGTATAACGAATACACATATGGCCTTAGTCGGCGTGGTAGTTTTATTGGTCGCAGGAATTAGCACATATGTATTGAAAGAAAAACAGCCAACAGACACTTACCCTGAACCACAATTGTTAACACAGACATTAGAATCTAATTCTTCATCAGATTTACAAGCTTTAAAGCAAGCTGAAACTCAAGAACCATATGTTGAATTAAAAAAAGTTTCTCAAGAGAGTGATCAAAATGAAGCGAGCCATTATGAGTCAGTTGAAACTTTAGCACCGCAATCTATATCTCAAAATGCCTCAGTGGTTCAGTCGAATCAAGCAACACGATATGTTGGTGAATATAAAACTGTTTGTGGTCATGTTGCACAGATTAAAGCATTTTCTAAAGGGACTTACCTGAACTTGGGTGGGGCGTATCCAAGTCAGGATTTAACTGTTGTTGTTTGGTCTAGCGATCAGTATCAAGTGGGTGATATACAAAGATACGCGAATGAGAATATTTGTGTTTCTGGAGAAATCTCTACTTATAAAGGCACGCCACAAATCAAGCTTTCTAGTTCAGATCAGGTCAGCATGTAAATGGGGATCCTTACGATTGTCGGCATTGTTTTTGTATTGATGTGGATAGATCAATACATAAAAGATGAAGATGAAAGGGAAAGAAAAAAGAAAGAGATCGAGGAGCAGAAACGTTTGGAGTTGCTTCGTCAGCAGGAGTTGAAAGCAAGGCAAGAGCAGATTGATTTACAAGTTTATAAGGAAAAATTAAGGCAAAAAATTTTAGAAAATGACAAAGGATTAAGCAAGGATCAAGTGCTGACATGGATTCTAATCATTGTCATTGCTGTACTCATTGTATTTGCAGCTGTGTGGTTTAGTTAAGAGATATGAGAAAGATTAAGATGTTTAAGAAATTAAGTTTGGGTTTAGTGGCGGTATTCGGCAGTTTTTATCTACAAGCATGAGAACCCAAAATTGAGGCATATAAAGCAGCATTTTATATGGGAAAAACCGTAATGGCATGTGGCACATTGGTCGAAACCAAACATCTATCAAATCGCCACTATTTGAATCTAGATAAAAAATATCCTAATCAAACATTAACGATTTTAGTTTGGGATAATGATTACCGATGGTTTGAAGAAAGATTTGGAAAAATTGATACTAAAATTGGTCAACGTTTTTGTGGTCGAGGATTAGTCGAAGAGTATAAAAATAATATTCAAATGCAGATTAAAAATCCTCAATTTCTTCGTTTGATGAAATAAGATTTTCTCTGTGTTGAAAAACCTTAAAATGCTGTTGGCATGTAGTAGCACATTCATCATGATGAGCTACGTGCCATTCACACAAGCTAAAATACTAAAACAAAATGCCTATGGCATTCTTATCTCTCCAAATTTAAGGGTTATAGATGGAGACACTATTCACTTTGCTTCTCAAGGAGAGAAATATCGAATCCGCTTGATGGGGATTGATGCTCCTGAAAAAGACCAAAGATTTGGAACTGAGAGTACACAAGCTCTGGCAAATTGTATTCGACAAGCAAAAAAGGTCCAGATTGAGTGGGTAAAGAAGGATAAATACGATAGATTACTTGCTAAAGTCAGGGCAGATGATACGGATTGTAACCTGTTACAAGTCAAAAAAGGATATGCTTGGCACTATAAGTATTATCAAGATGATCAACCTTTTATAGATCGATATACATATAGCTCAGCAGAACATATCAGCAAGCAATTAAAGCTCGGTTTATGGATGGATGATCACCCCATTGCACCATGGGATTGGCGTAGAAAAATATCAATGGATGCTCCATATGGAACAAAAAAGCCCACCAAAAGGTGAGCTCTTTATTTTCAAGTCAGCGTTTAAGCTTTTTTCTCCAGCAAGCTTTTATAGATCAGCGCACCTAAAATTCCGCCCACGATTGGCGCAAGCCAGAATAACCACAATTGACTCAATGCCGCAGTTTCTGCAAATAACGCCACACCTGTGCTACGTACAGGGTTCACCGAAGTATTGGTGACCGGAATACTGATCAGGTGAATGAGGGTCAGAGCCAGACCAATCGCAATCGGCGCAAAGCCTATAGGCGCATGACGGTCAGTTGCCCCCATAATTACAATCAGAAAGATGGCAGTCAGTACAATCTCGATGATTAATGCAGATCCCAGAGAATACTGAGCGGGTGAGAGTTCGCCAAATCCATTGCTGGCAAAGCCACCGGTTCCGGTGAAGCCCGCCTGACCCTGTACAATCAGATACAGCATCCATCCGGCGATACTTGCTCCAATCAGCTGGGAAAAGATATAGGGAATTAACTCTTTGGCTTCAAAACGGCCACCGACCCACAGACCAAAGCTGACTGCCGGATTAAAGTGTCCACCGGAAATATGACCTAGTTGTTTAGTCCCGGCATTTGATGGATCGGATCAATCTTAAAAAGTTCAGGTTCATCTGTCCACTGTTTGCAGATGAATTCGTAGGGAGTCAGGCCCCTGAGTGTTTTGAGTCTGCGGCCGAAGTTGTATGCAGCAATAAAATCAGCAAGGTGAATGCATAGCTGAGTGTGATCGTCGTAATGGAACCGTTTGACAGTAGCTTCTTTAATCGTTCGGTTCATCCGCTCGACCTGTCCATTGGTCCATGGATGCTTGACCTTGGTAAGACGATGTTCAATGCCACATTCAGTACAAATCCGATCAAAGATGTGCTCAGAGGCGTAGCGATCACAGGTGCGGTTCGTGAACTGGATGCCGTTATCTGTTAGCACCGTATGGATTCTATAGGGTACAGCCTTAACCAGATTGCGCAGGAACTCCGCGGCTGCCATCTTACTGGCTTTAGTATGCAATTCAGTGAACGCGAACTTGGAAGTGCGATCAATGGCAACGAAGAGATAAAGCTTACCCTGTACTGTTCGCATCTCAGCGATGTCGATATGAAAGTAACCAATGGGGTAGCTCTTGAAGCGCTTCCTGACAGGGCGATCACCTTGTACCTCAGGTAGTCGTGAAATACCATGCCGCTGCAAGCAGCGGTGTAACGACGAGCGTGTCAGATAAGGAATACTGGGCTGCAATGCATAAAGGCAATCGTCTAGCGGCAACAAAGTACGTTTTCGAAAAGCAACAATTGCCGCCTCATCTTCAGGCGATAACACGCTTGAGCGAGGATTCTTAGGCCCGGTTGTAAGATCATCTACTGAAGTACGTTTCTTCCATTTTGCGACGGTCTTTTGATTGATACCGTAACGCTTGGCTAGCGTTCTTAAGCTCTCTTGACTTTTTTGTTTTGCTCGATGCACTGCCTGTGTCGTTGTGGCGCTGCTGTGTAGAACTTGTCCCATAGTGCTTCCTTCCATTTATCTGAGAATATTGCACCATTAAAATCTGGGACTAAACACCTAGTGCATAGGCTGCGGTCAGGACGGTTAAACCAAACGCCAGGGATACACCAGCGAAGCCAATTCCCAATTCCGGAAAAGCAGCCGCAATGACAGCACTGCCACAACCGCCAAATACCAGCCAGAACGTGCCGAACAATTCAGCAAGATATCTATCCATATTTTAAGTCCTTATTTTTATATTTATCATCAGGTCATAGGGGCAAGGGATTTAAATCATCAACGCTGCTTGAAGCCAGTCTATCAAACCAACATGCTGGTGGTTTAAGCAGCTGACATATTCTGTTGGCGCCACTGCTGCGGCGTCAGTTGGGTCCATTGCTTAAAGGCACGCTGAAATGCACTCTGTTCAGAATAACCGAGTAACATGGCAGTTTCCTGCAAGCTCAAGTGCGGATCTTTCAGATATTGCATGGCCATCATGCAGCGGATTTCCTGCATACGTTGCTGATAGGTTTTGCCCTGTTTCTGCAAATGGCGTTGTAACTGACGCACGGAAAAATTCATCTGCTCGGCAATATGTTCGATCTGGAACAGGTTTTTTTGCAGGCCAATCAGAATCGCCTGTTGTAGCTGCTGATCCACCAGAGTGGAGTCCGGGAACTTTTCTAGCAATGCTTTAGCCTGCTGCATCAGCAGTTTTTGCAAGGTCTGGTCGCCCTGTTTCAGTGGTCTGGACAGTTCACTGACATGCATTAACACCTGATTTCTGGCTTGAGAAAAGCGGACTTTACAGCCGAAATACTGCTCATAGAGTGCAATATTTTTAGGCATTGCATGCTGGAAATGCACTTCATATAACTGAACCCCGTGCGGGTTCTGAACATTGGCTTTCACGAATTCCGTCATTAGCGCAATCGCGATTTCATCGGTCAATTGGGTATTCAGATGAAACGGAACTTCAACCCAGCCAATCGACAGATAATCGCCTTGCCACTGCAGCTGAAGTGGGCCGCCATCATAAATCAGGCGATGATAATCATGATAGCGCATGAAGGCTTCACCCAAGGTCTTACTTGAGAGCGCCAGATAGCCAATAATACCGAGGTGTTTAGCTTCAACCAGTTGAGCGATTTCCAGTCCCAAAGCCGGCCGTTGCAGCTGTTGATCAAGTGTCGTTAATAGATCACGCCACAAGGCGAAATCAAAGCGTTCCAGATTTTGAATGGCCAATAATTTCTCAGGGACTTCAAGCTGTTTCAACTGATAATAGTCCAAAAGTAAATGTCCTAAACCACCGTATACTGAACCTACGTAGTTTTTTAGAACCAGCATTTTTAATTCTTTTATTTTGTCGTATTTTGTCAATCATATTGAATATTTTGGTCAATATCTAGTCTTTTATTTAGCCTATATTAAAAATAGACCAAGAGGTAAAAGATTATGTGGAAAGGTTTTCTGGCAGGACTTGTCGTCGCAAATGGATTTGAATGGTTTGCACATAAATATGTATTGCATGGTGTTCACCAGCCGGGACAGAGCCGTTATAGTCCGGTACCCGAGAGTATGCGCTCACATTGGGAGCATCACCGGATTGTGCGAAAAACGGAATTTTCCGATTTCGGCTATGTAGAAGGATTGGACAACTGGCGTACCCGCAATGAAATTGCCTCACTGGCAGTCGTTGCGACCGTCTTTGGACTCAGTTTTTATCCCTTCTCCAAAGGCATGTCACTGGCCGCCCTGTATAGTGCAGGCAACTATTATTATTTACATCGCCGGGCTCATCTGGAACCGGAATGGGCCAAAAAGAAATTACCCTGGCATTATGATCATCATATGAATAGTAATCAGGATGCCAACTGGTGCGTCACCAAGCCCTGGTTTGACTATCTGCTCGGGACCCGGGTGATTTCCTCGGCAGATTTGCAGGAACAGAATCCTTTAGGTTTGAGCTTGCCTGCACCGATCTCGGAAAAACTGAACCGCTGGGCAGCGCAATATTTTCCGGTTAAATGGGCAGATGCTTCCACTAATATGTCGAAAAATACTGCAAAAAATACGGTAATGAAGCAGTTAAATATGCAGGTTATGGAGTAAAACAGGGCTTTGTCGTGATTTGTCAATAAAATACGATTGTATTGTCAATATTGTCCTGCGGATTTCACTTATATTTGCTCCTGTCAGTGAGCAAAGCCTCATACTGATAATGTTTCTGGGTGTAATGAGTTATTTTGAATACCAAGTGCTGTAGTCTTATCTTGGTCTTATAGGGAGTCGAAAGACTCCTTTTTTTTGTCCCGTATTTGCTGTGTTGTTTTATTTAAGGCATAAAAAAGAGTGTTTATAAAAACACTCTTTAATTAAATCATCATCTAAAACGGCTTAGAGGCGCATTTCAATGCCTTGGGCTGCCATATAGGCTTTGGCTTCCGGAATGGTGTGTTGGCCAAAATGGAAAATTGAAGCTGCCAGTACCGCATCGGCACCACCATGAATAATACCGTCCGCCAAATGCTGTAAATTACCCACACCACCGGAAGCAATCGTCGGTACCGTGACGCGGTCATTGATAGCACGCATCAGGGCAATGTCGTAACCGGCTTTAGTGCCATCGGCATCCATCGAAGTAATCAGTAATTCACCTGCACCGAAGTCAGCCATTTTCACAGCCCATTCAATCGCATCAATCCCGGTTTCTTTACGGCCGCCGTGGGTGAAAATTTCCCATTTGTGGTCGCCAGTTTTTTTGGCATCGATCGCCACTACGATACACTGCGCGCCAAAGCGTTGAGATGCTTCCTGCACAAACTCGGGATTATAAATCGCAGCCGAGTTGATGCTGACTTTGTCTGCACCGGCATTGAGCAATAAACGGATATCTTCGACTTTACGGACACCACCACCGACAGTCAGAGGCACGAATACAGATTCGGCCATACGTTCAACAGTTCGGTAAGTCGTGTCGCGTCCATGATGTGTAGCAGTAATATCAAGGAAAGTAATTTCATCGGCACCTTGTTCATTATAACGGCGCGCCACTTCGACCGGGTCACCCGCATCACGAATATCAAGGAACTGAACACCCTTGACCACGCGGCCGTTATCCACGTCCAGACAAGGAATAATACGTTTAGCTAGCATAAATTTTTCCAATTATTACAGCCGATTATGAAACTCACCCACGCAAGCGCTACACCTTGGCAGATGGAAACGGTATTCTAGCAAAATTATGTAAGTTTTTTCGCAGGTTTTCTATGTCGGTTTATACCACTTTGACTTTAAAGGAAGTTCAGGATTTTGCAGCGCCTTATGGTTTAAAGGCGATTGATCTGATTCCCATTCAAGGCGGTATTCAAAATACCAACTACTTTTTAGTCTGCGAAGACCAGCAATATGTGCTGACGGTGTTTGAAGATATGGATGAGCGGGCAGCGGGTGAACTGGTTCCTGTGCTAGAACATCTGGGTCGGGCCGGGTTGGCCGTTCCCGTACCTTTGTCGCATTCATGCAAAGCCATTCACAGCATTAAAGATAAACCGGCACAGATTGCACCGCGCCTGATGGGTGAACATCCGATGCCATCTACCATCGCGCAGGTAGAGGCGATTGCAGTCGCTCAGGCAAAAATGCATGTGGCTCTCAAAGACTTTAACCTGCAACGTAATTTCGTGCGTGATCATGCGTATTGGCTGGCAGTGTCTCAAGAGATCAAACCGAGCTTGAGTCCGGCAGATAAAGTCTTGCTCGGTAAATTATTAGGTTTATATGAAGCCTTGACGGCGGTATATCCGGACCGTCCACGCGGTTTTATTCATTCCGATCTGTTCCGTGACAATACCTTGTTTGAAGGCGATCAGCTGAATGGCATTCTGGATTTTTATGAGCTGAATAAAGATGAATGGTTGTTCGATATCGCCATTACTTTAAATGACTTCTGTACCGAATATCCTGACGTGGTCTTAAACGAAGAAAAAGCGATTGCCTTTTTAAATGCCTATGAAACGATTCGTCCTTTAACCAGTGATGAACGCGCCTGCCTGGAGTTATATCTGGCTATGGCAGCAGGACGGTTCTGGATGATGCGTCTGCAGGTGGCACAGCGTAATGCAGCATTAGGCCGTACGGGCGAAGATATTTTGCAAAAAAATCCGGACGAAATGCGTAATATGCTGATTGAACGCTTAAAATTCGTCACCGCTTAAACAATCAAATCAAAAGGGGTAGGGGATATGCGCGATCAGGGACGTTTGGTGGAATGGTTTGATGATCAGGGCTATGGTTTTATCCAGCCCAGTGACCCAGCTAAAGATCGCGTATTTCTGCATATCAAGGACTTTGCCAAGCCTGGCCCACGTCCAATCGTGGGCTGTGCGCTGGATTATCTGGTCATTCTGGATGAACGCGGCCGTTATCGCGCGCAACAAGTGATGTACCTGAAAGCATCTCAAGCCAAAAGTCTGCAAGCAAAATTTAAACCGTCCAAGTCACAGCAGACACAGAAATTACAGCCGATGCAAATTGCCTGTGTGCTCTATATTCTTTTTCTGGTGGCTTTAACCTTGGGCGGTTTACTCAGTGGATTAGTGTTGTTGCTGGTCAGTCTGATGAATGCGCTCAGTTACTGGCTTTATGCCCAAGATAAGGAAGCGGCACAGCTGGGTAATCGCCGTATTCCGGAAAATACCCTGCATCTGGTGGCCTTCTTGGGCGGCTGGCCGGCAGCTTGGCTGGCACAGCAGAAATTACGGCATAAAACACAAAAACAACCTTTCCGGCAGATATATTTTTGTACCATAGTCTTTAACATCATTTTGATTATATGGTTGATTTCCCCATTGAATAGTTTAAATATCTAGGGGGAAGTACTAGGAGGGGACGTGAACTATTCCATTGATAAAGATTCAAACCGCACACTGACTTTTGCACTGTACATTTTATATATTGTGGCCATTTTTAGTGCTGGCCTGCTGGCTCTTGTGGCGTTGATCATTAACTATGTGAAACGGCACGATGTGCGCGGTTCCATCTTTGAAAGCCATTTTACCTGGCAGATCCGCAGTTTCTGGTGGTATCTGTTCTGGAATATCGTCGCCTTTATTCCATTTTTCTTTTTGTTCTTTACTGGTGAAGATCCTAACCTGTTTGCAGGGGTCGCATTTGGTGCATCCGCGTTCTGTTTAGTGGTGGTGGTTTTGGCCTGGATCTGGATTGTGTATCGGGCGATTCGCGGCATCATGCGCTTAAATGACAATAGACCGATGTATAGCAAATAATTTTAGCCGTATTTCCCTAGAGAAAAAAATCCCCCTTTTTATAAGGAGGATTTAGCGGAATTAAGAAAGATCTTGCTTTAATTCTTCTGTTGGTTGTTTTCTGAAAAACTTCGGTTTCCATTCACTGGCAATCACGCCCAGTACCACCAGCAATCCGCCTAATAAAGCCAGTGACGGTAAACGTTCTCCGGCCAGACGGCCAAACAGGGTTGCCCATACCGGTTCGCCGGCATAGATAATTGCCGCCTGTGATGGATCGACCATGCGCTGCGCCCAGTTCATCACCAGTTGGATTAAGGCACTGGCAATGCCTAAACCGACTAAAATTCCTGCCAGATGCCAGTGAAATTCAGGTAACTGAGATTCACCTAATACGGGCGCGATCATGAGGCAGAACACGGACGCAAAAATCAGTTGCAGCACCGTGACCCGGCGTACATTGACTCGGTCAGCGAAATGGCTGATAAAAATAATCTCCAGTGCAATCGCGATGGAACCGAGCAACGTCAGGGTTTGCCCGAAACTGAGCTGAATTGCAGCAAAGCCATTGCCTGTCAAAAACACCAGACCGATAAAGGCAAACAGCGCTCCGATCCAGGTCATGACATGCGGTTTTTTACGGAACATGAGCCAGAGCAGGATCGGAACCAGTGGAACATATAAGGCGGTTAAAAAAGCCGACTCACTGCTGCTAATGGTCTGCAAGCCCACAGTTTGGGTGCCGTAACCGATGGCGATCATGATCCCAATCACTGCGCCAGCGAACACTTCTTTCAGGTTCATGCCTTTTAGCGACTTCAGTGAAATTAGGGTGACGGCAAGCGCTGCCGCAGCAAAGCGCAGGCCGACAAACATAATCGGACTGCTAAAATTTAGCCCGTATTGCACAGTAATAAAACTGCCGCCCCAGATAATGGTGATCATGATCAGGGCAAGTTGCGGTGCTTTCACCAACCAGCCGGAGTGATTTTTAGAAATAAGTGTAGACATGCCAGGAGATCAGAAAATTAAAAAATAAAAAAGAGGTCCGAAGACCTCTTTTACAGCAGGCTTAATTATAGCGCCTGTTGCTCATCTAGCAATAACTGTGCTTCACGCAAGCTTAATGTACCTTCGTAAATCGCACGGCCGGTAATTGCGCCCAAAATACCCGGTTGGTCTTTCAGATTACGCACATCATCCAGATTGGTCACACCACCAGATGCAATCACAGGCAAACCTGAGTATTGCGCCAGATTCACGGTTTGCTCAATATTCACACCCTGCATCATGCCATCACGTGCGATGTCCGTGTAGACAATGCTTGAAACGCCAGCATCGGCAAAACGTTTCGCCAGGTCAGTAGCCTTGACATCAGTCACATTGGCCCAGCCATCTGTTGCTACCATGCCATTCATGGCATCAATCCCAACAATAATATGACCAGCAAATTTTCGACATGCTTCTTCAACAAATTCAGGATCCTGAACTGCTTTGGTGCCAATGATCACAAAAGAAACACCGGCTTGCAGATAATGCTCGATGGTTTCCAGAGAACGGATACCACCACCAATCTGGATCGGCAAATCAGGCTGAGATCGGACAATGGCTTCAACCACTGGCTTATGGATTGGTGTACCTGCGAAAGCACCATTTAAATCTACTAAATGCAAGCGGCGAGCGCCTTCATTTACCCAATGCTGTGCTGTTGCGACCGGATCGTCTGAAAATACGGTATCGTCTTCCATACGACCTTGTTTTAAACGGACACATTTGCCATCTTTCAGGTCAATTGCAGGGATGATCAGCATGCTTTCGCTCCTTGCTTAATCTTTAGAATGAATTTGAGTGTATTCATCTTAGCAAATAAAGTCGAAATTTCTAACTCTTAAACGGTATGAATAAAGAAAACCTGTCCATAGATAGGTAGCAGTGAGGTCATTTATTTTAATGGATTTAATGATTCGTCTCTTGAATGGAGATCAGCTTTTCCAAAACGGGTCGTGTACTGAGCTGGTCGATAATCGAAGCTATAAGATCCGCTAAAGTCACAACTTTCTCATCGACCGCGCTCATCACAGCTTTTATGCGTACATCAAGTTGCTATGACTAGCATCCTAATGAAGCACTTAAGCCGTCGATGAAGGACGGATTCTCAATTTCAGTGAAGTATTGGGAATCTCTCTGGGTAATAAATCCCGACGCAGTAATTCTTCGAATACCAGCACAGGTGCATAGGCATCTGCGGCTGCATAATCAATTTGTGCCGGGCTGAGCTTCTTGCTGGCCCAGTTCGAGGTGCTAATCCGTTTTGATTTAGGAAAATTTACTTGAAATAGCAAAGCCATGGCATTTTTTAATCCGACCGGATTGTTTAAACCAAAAGCTTTAAAACATTTGGACAGTTCAATCACACTATTCAGTTCAATGCCTTTTTTACGGAACAGGTGCGCATCATTTTTCAGGCCAAAACCGACCTTGATCTGCTCGCGACTGGCAAAGATCGGTTTAAGAAAATCCCAGATCGAATCATTCATTTGAAATAAATAGGCTTTATCTAAAGTGGCCAGCTGAATCAGATGTGGCCCGGTAGAAACCTCACCGACTTTAAAGGTGGGCTTAGATTCAGAATCGAAACCCAGGACTGCATGGCTTTTTAGTTCCTGTTCAAGAGCATGACATTGTTCCAGGCGATTAATCACCTGAATCTGTTGCATCGGAAGATTTTGAAATACAGGAAAGGCCTGAATTTGTTCTTTGCTTGGTAAAATGTCCAGCAGCTGTTCCATACGCATTAATCATGAAATGAATGCGTTCAGCTTAATCACTTTTCTAGCGCTAGGCAAAAATAAAGCCCATAAAGAATGAGCTTTATACAAAATTTAAATAGCATTAATCAGTGTGATAGCTACTCTGTTCCATCTGCGCCTGTTGAGCACGCGTCACATAGTCTTGATAAGCTGGGATTGCAATCGCGGCTAAAATACCGATTGGAAAAATAAGTACATAAATCAATCCCAACACCTTTTCCCAAGCTTTGGTGGTACGTCGCGGGCCGTATTGATTGCTTCTGTCATCACCTTTGGCAAAAATCAGATAAAGGATAAAAATCAGATTGAGTAGCGGAACCAAGATCAGCAGCGATAACCATCCAGTATGATTGCGGTCATGTAGACGGCGAATAGTAAAAACAAAACTAAAATAAAGCATGACCAAGTAAGCGAGTCCGATGAGAACAGTTGCAACCATGGATGAGCCTGCCAAGGCAGAGCTATCCATAAATAGGCCAGGTGAAAAAGCTGCAATGATCCCAATGATGATCAGGAGCGAAAAGGTCATTAGCATGTTCCAGCCGAGATAAGACAAGCGGCCAAAACGACCATTTGGGCTTAAAGCTGATTCATTGCTTGGATAGTGTGGATTCATTATTGTATTTCCCCTGAGTTTAATTATTTTTAAATATAATGATTTACTTCAACATCATAACAATTTTAATGACTAAAAAATAGTCAGAATCACTAGCAGTGAACTAATCTAAATGAATAAAAAAGCCCGCAATCTGCGAGCTTTTTAGAGGAAAGAAAAATCAGATGTTCCAGTCCACAAAGTTTTTCAATAACTGTAAACCGGCGGTATGGCTCTTTTCCGGATGGAACTGGGTCGCAAACAGGTTTTCTTTATGAATCGCTGTGCAGAACTCAATGCCATAGGTACAAGTAGCTGCCACCAATTCTGAATCTTGTGGTTCTACATAGTAACTGTGCACAAAGTAGAAACGCGCGTCCTGTTCGATATTGTTCCACATCGGATGATCAGGCTCGACCTGATGCACCTGGTTCCAGCCCATATGCGGCACTTTTAAGCCCGCCATTTCTGGGAAATGCTTAACCGCACCTTCGAAAATACCCAGTGCATCGGTACCACCATTCTCTTCAGAATGCTGCATCAAGGCTTGCATGCCGACACAAATGGCCAATACCGGTTTGTTAAATACGGCATTGCGTACCACTTCATCAATCCCGGCTTCGTGCATGCCTTGCATACAGTCACGCATCGCGCCTACGCCCGGAAAAACAATCTTGTCTGCTTGTGTAATCAGTTTTGGATCATTGGTCACATCAACCGTGGCACCGACATGTTCTAATGCTTTTGCCGCAGAGTGCAAATTTCCCATGCCATAATCAAGAAGGGCAATACGGGTCATTACAGTGTACCTTTGGTTGAAGCTACCGTATTGGCAGCACGTGGATCTACTTCACAGGCCATACGCAGCGCACGCGCAAATGCTTTAAATACGCTTTCGATCTGGTGATGGCTGTTTTTGCCTTTCAGGTTGTCGATATGCACCGTCATCAAGGAATGGTTTACAAAGCCCTGGAAAAACTCAGAGAATAAATCCACATCAAAACGGCCGATCATGGCACGGGTAAATGGAATATCCATAAACAGACCCGGACGACCAGACAGATCCACCACGACACGGCTTAAAGACTCATCGAGTGGCGCATAGAAATGACCATAGCGTTTCAGGCCTTTTTTATCGCCTAATGCCTGTGCAAATGCCTGACCCAGCGTAATACCGCAGTCTTCCACAGTATGATGGTCGTCAATTTCCAGGTCGCCATCACAATGAATATCAATATCAAACAGGCCATGCCGCTTGATTTGATCAATCATATGATCTAAAAAGGGAATACCCGTGTTTAAGGTGCCTTGACCAGTACCGTCGAGATTCAAACGAACTCGAATTTTGGTTTCGTTGGTATTTCTTACCACTTCACTGATACGATCTGTCATAGACACGTTCCTCAAATACGTCAAAATGATTGATGTAGAAAATATTTTCGCCGTGACGAAGTCACCGCATATTAGATTGCTCAGGAGGGTTTATCAATGCCTATCACCGTACATGCTTATACTTCTTTAGAAAATGACGAAGTGCGCAGCCAGCTTGAGCGACTGTATGACACGAGCCCGGAATTTAGCGACGGGTCAGATGCCATGGAACAACTAGAGCAAAACCTTGCACAGTATACCTCAGTTTATAGCGCAGAATTTAATAGCAAAATTATTGGGGCAATCTGGTGCACCGGACAGGGCGAAAGCCGGATTCTGGAAAATATCGTCGTACATCCGGCCAACCGTGGTCGTGGCGTTGCAGAAAGGCTGGTGAGCGAAGTTTGCCGCATGGAAGAAGAAAAAGGCGTGAAAAAGTTTGTGCCGGGCTGTGGGGCCATTCATCGTTGTCTCGCCAATCTGGAAAAGATCTAAAGATAGCGCAGTCAGAAGCAGCCTTAAGGCTGCTTTTTTATGTAAATAACCGCTTAAATCTGTTTTATTGCTGAGGTCTTTGGTAAACACTGTTCGATTTATGACTCAAATTGACGCGAGTTGATGGAAAAGTAAACATTTGAAGAAAATTATTCTCTCTGCTCTTGACGATTTACAACTGAAACTGTTTAATACGCGACATCGGCGTGATAGCTCAGTAGGTCTGTCTCTTATACACATCTCCGAGCCCACGAGAC
>NZ_MJIQ01000092.1:0-2723 GCF_001878775.1 Acinetobacter sp. AR2-3 | reverse complement strand
CATTTTAATTGGTGAATAACAGTATATTTTAAATATATAAAAATCAGATACTTGTGTTATAGTGATAATGCTCGACGATGTCGAAAAGCTGACTTGGAAACAAGTCGGCTTTTTTTTAAACTGTTTTGATATATTCCGCCAATAAAATTGATTGTTTCTTAATCAAATTAAAACTTTCTTCAATGTTGTCAGCCTTCTCCGGTAAGAAAATATCCCCAATTTCTGCGGATAAAAAGGGGACGGTTTTTATCCGATCTTGTACGCATTTGCTTACGTCAATTCCGGCCCTTTGCGGCTATGCGGCATACTGGAATTTTTCGGCACTGTTGCAAATAGGCTGACATGATAAGCTAAATATCTTATTTATTTCGAGATACAGCAGATGAATCCCTTCCACGGTCGGCACTTTCAAGGTGAAATCATTCTTTGGGCTGTTCGTTGGTATTGTAAATATGGCATCAGCTATCGTGAACTTCAGGAAATGCTCGCTGAACGTGGAGTGAATGTTGATCACACCACAATTTATCGCTGGGTTCAGCGTTATGCTCCAGAAATGGAAAAACGTTTACGTTGGTATTGGCGTAATCCTACAGATCGACATTTATGGCATCTGGATGAAACTTACGTAAAAGTGAATGGCAAATGGGCATATCTATACCGTGCAGTTGACCAACGTGGCCATACTCTTGATTTCTATCTTTCTGCTAGACGAAATACCCATTCAGCTTATTGTTTTCTTGGTAAGATTTTGAATCATGTCAAAAAATGGCAGATTCCACGAGTCATAAACACTGATAAGGCTCATACCTATGGCCGTGCTTTGTCGCGACTAAAACAGGAAGGAAAGTGTCCTGAAGACCTGGACCATCGACAGATTAAATACAAGAATAACGTGATTGAATGTGATCATGGCAAGCTCAAACGGATCATCAAGGCTACGTTGGGATTCAAGTCTATGAAAACGGCTTATGCCACAATTAAAGGAATTGAGGTTATGCGTGCTCTACGCAAAGGACAAGCTTCATTATTTTATAACGGTAATATTCTAGGAGAAGTTTGGCTAGTAAATAGAGTTTTCGGTCTCTAAGCTTTTTTGAAGGGAAAATCATCGACTCAGATCCCTATTTGCAACAGTGCCGTTGTTAGTGGTTTGACCCACTAACAACTAACACGTTGGCTATTCATTGAGTAAATCCTAAACTCAACTAATTCTTTTATTTATCAGACAACCATTTTTCGACATTCGACGGCACATTCACGGCAAGCATCAGCACATTGCTGGCAGTGTTGATGCTCATGTTGGCTACATTCATCTGCACAGTATTCACAAGCCTTGGCACAAAGCTCACAAATTTCTTTCATAAAAGGAGATTCATTTTGCTGCATACGAGCACAGAGCTGACAAATATCTGCACAATCTAGACAACGCTGAATACATTCTCGCATCATCTCCAGATTTTCTTCTTTTAGACAGGCATTTGCACAACTGGCACAGGTAAGGGAACAGCTCATACATGCCTTTGCGCAATCTGAAAATTGGATATCGTTCATCATACTTACCTAAAGTCACTTGATTTAGGAATAAGCTAATCAAAAAAAAAGATATACACTAGGACGATTAGGTAAGGGAAAGTAAAATAGTCATAGATTTTGTTAAATGGTTTTAGATGCTGGCTTTGAGTGATTTAGCTGGGCACTGTTGCAAATAACCACGAATGGTAAGCTGAAGACTGTTTTAGCTAAAGGTGCAGCATATGAATCCTTTCCATGGTCGGCATTTTCAGGGCGAAATCATTCTTTGGGCTGTGCGCTGGTATTGTAAATATGGCATTAGCTATCGTGAACTGCAGGAAATGCTGGCCGAACGGGGTGTGAATGTTGATCACACGACTATTTACCGTTGGGTTCAACGTTATGCTCCTGAAATAGAAAAACGTTTACGCTGGTATTGGCGTAATCCTACAGATCTGAGCTCGTGGCATATTGATGAAACCTATGTAAAAGTGAATGGACGATGGTCTTATCTGTATCGTGCAGTCGATCAACGTGGCGATACCATTGATTTTTATCTTTCTTCTAGACGTAATACCAAATCAGCATATTGTTTTCTTGGAAAAATTTTAAATAATGTGAAGAAGTGGCAAATTCCACAAGTGATCAACACGGATAAAGCACCCACATATGGACGTGCTTTATCACGGTTAAAACGGGAAGGTAAATGTCCACCAGACCTTGAGCACAGGCAGATTAAGTATAAAAATAACGTGATTGAATGTGATCATGGCAAGCTAAAGCGGATCATCAGGGCCACATTAGGATTCAAATCTATGAAGACGGCTTATGCCACAATTAAAGGTATTGAAGTCATGCGTGCACTACGTAAAGGACAAGCATCGTCATTTTATTATGGTCAGCCTCAGGGTGAAGTGTGTCTAATCAACAGGGTTTTCGGTCTCTAAGTACTTTTTAAAGGGAACATCATCGACTCAAATCTCTATTTGCAACAGTGCCTCTTATACACGTGTGGCAGTCCTCAATAAATTCACTGAATTAGGTCGACCATTTACCCAAGTTACGCCTTAAATTTGGCTCAATTAGGGGCGCTTTGCATTTCAAATCTTTGTGCAACAAAGCCAAAATTAGTTATTTTTAGTATGGTGTAACTAAGATTAATTAATTTTTTTAAATCGAATGATAAATATATTTATTGTTTTTAATTTATT
>NZ_MJIQ01000091.1:0-1057 GCF_001878775.1 Acinetobacter sp. AR2-3 | reverse complement strand
GTCTCGTGGGCTCGGAGATGTGTATAAGAGACAGGATTAGGGTCTGTTGACATTTCAAGTATAGAATTTACCCGATAAAGGTAGCCAAATAAATATACAAGCTAATGCAACTGCCCCCTCATAGCTACACTTTAGCTTATCATATCGTGTTGCTATTCCTCTGAACTGCTTTAACCTACAAAATGCATTCTCAACTAAGTGTCTGATTTTATATAAATACCAATCCATATGATCATTATTTGACTGAGTATTTGATTTTCTTGGAATATTCGCTTTAGTTTTTTTCGCAGATATTTGTTCTCTTAATGATTCAGAGTCATATCCTTTGTCTGCACAACATACTTCCGTTTCACTCAAATCAAGTTTTTCAATCATTTTGGGAGCAATCTTGACATCATGTATCGTTCCATCGGAGATAATAATTTCGATTGGATTGCCATCCGCATCAACAGCTAAGTGTATTTTAGAACTATTTCCACCAATGCTTTTAGAAATATCCTGATCTTTTATTCCAGCAGAATGTTGGTGTGCCCGAACATGACTACCATCAATAAAAACCCATTCCATATCAGCACTTGAAGAAATTAATTTAAATATTTTCATTAACTTATCATTTTTACACCAACGATTATATTTTTTAAAGATTGAGTTATACGAACCAAATTCTTTAGGCAAATCACGCCATGGGCAGCCTGTTCTTATTCTATAAAGTATTGCTTCGACAAAATTTCTCAAATTAGATTTGAAATAGATATCAAAATTTCGGAAAATAGAAAGTAACTTAGACCAGCGTTGATCATTCAGCATTGTACGAGGCATAGCGAGAAGTAAATTTAGTTTGGCGATTAAATTTTACTTTCTCGCTATTTTTTTGAACAGTAAATGTCAACAGATCCTAGTTAGATCGACCAGTCCTGTATTTCCCAACCCTGTTCTTGGGCTAGAGTTTCCAAGCGATCATCCGGATTGACTGCAATGGCATGATCCGCATATTCCAGCAAGAAACGGTCATTAATCGAATCTGAATAGGCCCAAGACTCGGTTACATCGCGACCTT
>NZ_MJIQ01000090.1:0-17043 GCF_001878775.1 Acinetobacter sp. AR2-3 | reverse complement strand
AGATGTGTATAAGAGACAGGCTTTAATACATTCGCATTACGTGGACGGTAAAAGTTTTTCGCCGCCACAGTCTGTCCAGCAGGTGAATAGAGGTAATTTAAATAGGCTTTGGCCAGATGTTCATTACCATCTTTCTTGGCATTTTTTTCTACGATTGCCACGGGTGGTTCAGCCAGAATAGACAGAGAAGGAGTAATGATTTCAAATTTTCCCGGCTGTTCGCGGACGGCCAAATGTGCTTCATTTTCCCAAGCCAGTAATACATCCCCAATCCCGCGTTCAGCGAAAGTCGTGGTAGCACCACGTGCACCCGAATCCAGTACTTTGGTTTGTTTGTAGATTTGACGGACAAAGTCTTGTGCTTTGGCATCATTGCCACCTTTCTGGTGTTTGGCCCACGCCCAGGCAGCCAGATAATTCCAGCGTGCACCACCTGAAGTTTTTGGGTTCGGGGTAATAATGTCTACGCCTGGTTTAACCAGATCTCCCCAGTCTTTGATTCCTTTTGGATTGCCTTTACGTACAAGAAAAACGATGGTTGAAGTATAGGGTGTCGAATTCTGCGGGAATTTCTTTTGCCAGTCTTTAGGCAGCAAACCACGTTCTGCAATTTCATCAATATCTGCTGCCAGTGCCAGTGTTACAACATCGGCATCCAGTCCGTCAATCACGGCACGTGCCTGTTTGCCTGAACCGCCATGTGACTGTTTATAGTTAATATCCTGACCGGTGGTTTTTTTCCAGTAAGCACTGAATTCTTTATTAAAGTTGTCGTACAATTCGCGAGTCGGGTCATAAGATACGTTCAGGAAATCTTTTGCTGAAACGCTCAATGCGCTTGCTGAAAGTAGCGCTGCCAGTACCCCGATTTTTAATTTACGCGTGTTCATTTTTTGCCTCAAGTTTTTTAGCTTTTGTTAGATGAGGCAAGAATAGCTTGAGATTTTTTGCATAAAAAATAATTAAAAAAGAATTGGATGTGAGTAAAAAAGATATATAGGTGAAGCCTGAATCTGACTGCTCGATTTTTCATTTTAGAGGCTGCAAAATATGCTGTATTTAAAAAATGCTCAACCTGCCAGCCATATAGATCTGCTGGATCGTGGCTTTCATTATGGTGATGGCTGTTTTACCACCGCCCGGATTCGGCATAACCGGATTGAATTATATGATCGTCATATGGCACGTTTGCAAATCAGCAATCAGAAATTAAGCCTGAATGCCAATCTTGATCTGATTGCAGAAAGTTTACAGCTTCTCGGGGAATCAGAGGGTAAGCTGAACGGGACATTAAAGATTGTGCTCAGTCGTGGAGTGGGTCAGCGCGGTTATAGTTTGCCGGATCATCCTGCAGATCTCTGGCTATTTTATTATCCTCAAACCGTACAGGATTTTAAGTTTGAGCAGATTCAAAGTGGCATTTTACAGCAGGCATTAGGACTGACGATGCCGAGTCTGGTAGGGCTAAAAACCTTAAACCGTCTAGAGCAGGTTTTGCTGAAACAGGAAGCAGATCAAAGCGGCTGGCCTGAGGCCCTGGTGACAGATGTACAGGGCGGTGTTGTCGAAGGGGTAAGCAGTAATTGTTTCATTCGTATAAACAATACATGGATTACGCCGGAACTTCGTTATAATGGCGTCTTCGGTGTCATGCGTGCAGAAATTCTACAACGTATGCAAGATCAGGGAATTAGCTGTCAGCAACGCTGTATCGATATGGATGAAATCAACCATATTCAAAGCCTGTTTTTCTGCAATGCACTCAGCCCGATGAAAATTGTCACGCAATTTGAGCAGCGAACCTTGGATGGCGATGCTTGTATTGAAATTTTTAACCGTCTTCGATTGAACCAGATGTCTTAATATGTCAGCTTCCAAACCTAAAGCCAAAAAGAAAAATAAAGCGAGATTCTCCTCATCTTTCAAAGGAATTGCCTTGGTCCTGATTGGTATTGCTTTGATCTTGGCATTGATCCTGAAAAGCAGTTTGTGGAAGGATTATCCTGTAGAAGGAAAAAAACAGCTGCTCGCGATTGAATCTGGTCAAACCTATTCCGGTTTTATTGATCGTCTGGCTAAAGAAAATCAGGTGAGTTTTCCGATCATTCTCAAACTGTATCAGCGCATCATGATTCATGACACTATGAAAGCGGGCGTGTATGAAGTGCGCCAGGGCATGAGCATCCGTCAGGTCTTGGAGATGATTTCCGATGCAGACAATGCCCAGATGAGCCGGATTCTGGTGATTGAAGGAACGACTTTTAAGCAACTGATTGATGCCCTGAAGAAAAATGATCTGGTCACCAAAGAAGTGCTGCATCTGCCTACTGAGCAATTACTCAAAGAACTGAATATTCCGTTTTCACATCCTGAAGGGCTGTTTGCACCGGATACTTATTTCTTTGCCAAAGGTGAAACTGACCGTAAAATTCTGACCAATCTTTATCAGCGACAGATGAAAGCACTGGATGAGGCGTGGGCGAAACGTGCAACTGATCTGCCATATCAGAATAAATATGACGCGCTGATTATGGCATCGATTATTGAAAAAGAGACCAGTGTAGATCGTGAATTGGAACAGGTTTCTGGGGTATTTGTACGCCGTTTAAAAATTGGCATGCGTTTACAGACCGATCCAACAGTGATTTACGGAATGGGCGATAATTATAATGGCAATATTACCCGTAAAGATTTACGCACACCGACGCCGTATAACACCTATACTATTTCAGGTTTGCCGCCAACGCCAATTGCGTTGCCAAGCAAGAAAGCCATTGAAGCAGCCATGCATCCGGATAATTCTGACAACCTGTATTTTGTCGCTACCGGTAATGGTGGACATAAGTTCACGAGCAATCTGAATGACCACAATAAAGCCGTACAGGAATATCTGACGATTTTACGCTCGAAAAATAAGGAATGAGTATGTTTATTAGCTTTGAAGGCACAGAAGGTGTAGGTAAAACCACGCTCATTCGTTCGATCTATGAAGATTTTATCGCCCAGGGCAAAGATGTTATTTTGACTCGTGAACCCGGTGGAACCCCGATGGCTGAGCAGATTCGCTCGCTGTTGCTGGCTGTGAACCATGAAGAAGCCATGGCGCATGATACCGAGCTGTTATTGATGTATGCGGCGCGTGCCCAGCATCTGGCACAAGTGATTCTGCCCGCATTAGAAGCTGGGAAAATTGTCTTATGTGACCGTTTTAGCGATGCCAGCTTTGCCTATCAATGTGCAGGTCGGGGTCTGAGCGAAACCAAGTTGCAGTTACTGAATGACCACTTTGTCGCACGCATGCCGGACATCACGTTCTGGTTAGAAGCACCTATTGAACTGGGGATGAACCGAGCACGTGAACGTGGTGCGCTGGATCGCTTTGAACAGGAAAAAGTCACTTTCTTTGAGAAAGTGAGAGCGGGATATGAAACTTTATGGCAACGTCATCCTGAACGGATCAAACGTCTGGATGCAACTCAAACGCCTGAGCAGGTATTTGAGCAGGCCTTAAGTTATTTAAAATAAGCCGATTATTAAAATACTTTTTATTTAATTTTTCTCTAGGTTTATCTGTGAAGAATCTTCTATATTAAGGCTGATATAGAAGATTTTTTAATCATATGAAAACGACCAAAACTGAGATAGAACAATTTTTACAACAAGAATTTCCACAAAGCCTGGAGAAGTGCCGGATTGAAGCCGTTTCTCCGCGTGGAGCCACTTTGCTTTATCAGGTGAGATCAGAGGAATTGCGTCCAGGCGGTACCGTTTCTGGCCCAACCATGATGACCTTGGCGGATTTTGCTCTTTATGTTGCCATTCTGGGTGAAATTGGATTGGTCGGTTTGGCCGTGACCACTAACTTGAATATCAATTTTTTACGTAAACCTTCAGGTGGAACAGATATACGGGGAGAGTGTAAGCTCATCAAGGTGGGCAAAGCATTGATTGTGGGAGAAGTCTGGATTTATTCGATTGATCAGGATGAACCTGTGGCGCATGTGACCGGAACATATTCAATTCCACCACAACGTTAATTATCTGAAATATAAAAGATTGACTGTAAATAGCCTAAGCTACCTTTGAGCAGATAAAAATCTAAAAAGAAAAGGAGATATCATCCAAGGATGTTATCTCCATCTACTTTTAACAATTCACCAAAGGCGTTTCCACTTCAAAATTTGGTGGGACGAGGACTGTTTTGCGTAATTCTGGTAGCAGCTCGGGATAATCCAGGGTGAAATGCAAACCGCGAGATTCTTTACGGTGCATGGCGCAGCGCACGATCATCTCGGACACCAGCACCAGATTGCGCAGCTCGATCAGATTTTTGCTGACCTGGTAATCCTGATAGTACTCGGTAATTTCTTTTTTCAGCATTTCAATACGATGTAGCGCACGTTCCAGGCGTTTGGTCGTGCGGACAATGCCAACATAGTTCCACATGGTCTGACGTAGCTCATCCCAGTTTTGCAGAATCACGACATCCTCATCCGGGTTGGTCACCTGAGAATCATCCCAAGCTGGAACTGCAGGAGCTGGCTGATCGGCCTTGAAATTTTCCTGAATGTGCTTGGCTGCACTCATTCCATAGACAAAACATTCTAAAAGTGAGTTACTGGCCATACGGTTAGCACCATGCAGGCCAGTATAAGAGGTTTCCCCAATCGCATAGAGTCCGGCAATATCTGTCTGGCTATGTTCATCGACCACAACACCACCGCAAGTATAATGGGCTGCCGGAACAACTGGAATCATGTCTTTGGTAATATCGATCCCTAGTTCAAGCAGACGGGCATACAGGGTAGGGAAATGCTCTTTGACAAAGCTTTCATCTTTATGGGTAATGTCCAGCCAGACATGACGTATACCGAGACGCTTGATTTCATAGTCGATAGCACGTGCCACAATATCACGCGGTGCGAGTTCGGCTCGTTCATCAAAACGCAGCATAAAGCGTTCACCATCGGGCAGACGCAGATAAGCGCCTTCACCACGCATTGCTTCAGTGATCAGGAAAGAACGTGCTTGCGGATGATAAAGGCAGGTCGGGTGAAACTGGTTAAATTCCATGTTGGCGACCCGGCAGCCGGCACGATAAGCCATGGCAATACCATCACCGGTGGCAATATCCGGATTTGAGGTGTAAAGATAAGCTTTCATAGCACCGCCACAGGCAAGAGCGGTAAATGGAGCCAAGAAGGTATGCACTTTTTCAGTTGTTTCATCCAGGGCATATAAACCCAGCGCACGATTATCGCCGTCTAAACCGAGCTTTTGTGAACAAATCAGGTCAATCGCAATATAATTTTCAAAGATTTTAATATTCTGTTTTTCTTGGGCGCGTTGTACCAAGGTGGTGGAAATGGCACGACCCGTGGCATCGGCCGCATGAATAATTCGGCGCTGTGAATGACCACCTTCACGGGTGAGATGTAACTGTTCCTGTTCATCCAGAGTAAATTGCACGCCGTGTTTCAGCAGGAAATCAACTGAAGGTTTGCCACCTTCTACCGTCTGTTTAACCGCATCCATTTCACACAGTTGCGCACCTGCAATCATAGTGTCATCAATATGTTGTTCAATCGAATCCATTTCATCCAGTACTGCGGCCACGCCACCTTGAGCATAAAAAGTGCTGGCATCTGTCAGGGTAGATTTCGCCAAGACTGCAATATTAAAATGATCTGGGAGCGATAAGGCTAAACTTAAACCGGCACCGCCACTGCCCACAATAATGACGTCAAATTGATGGGTAAGGGATAAATTAGACATGTCCATCAGCTAATTTTAAAAAAAGTTTGGTAATAACAGCGCTTTTTTGTACAAAAGGCAAGCGTTGAAGTGCTCATTTATTGATGAAAAAAATTAATCAAAGCCTTAACTTAATGCTTTAATAATGAGATATTGCCCAGAATAAAGTATTGAAACATATTATTACTTAAACTTTACAGTGTTTGTGATAAAACCTATTTACATAAATTTATCAATAATTTGAGTGAATAATTTATATGAAAATTCTAGACTTAAAAAAAGGATTATTTGCAGCCACTCTCACCATGAGTGCTGCACAGTTGCAGGCTGTAACGCCGGTTGATTTTTCAAATCTGGTCGAGCAGGTCAGTCCTGCAGTGGTCAGTGTCAATGTCGTTAAAAAAATGAGCGAAGAAGAGCTCTTACAACAACAAGTTCCGGAAATTCTGCGCCGCTTTTTTGGTAATCAGGTGATTATTCCGCAGCAGCGTATGCCACAGGAAAAGACGGGCTATGGCAGTGCATTCTTTATCAGCAAGGATGGTTATCTGCTGACCAATCATCATGTGGTTGAGGATGCTTCCAAAGTCACCATTACCCTGAATGACCGTCGTGAAATTGATGCCACTGTTGTAGGGAGTGATGCACGAACTGACGTAGCTTTGCTTAAAGTTAATGGCTCGAATTTCCCAGAATTACGGACGGGTGATGTAGGACGCTTACGTGTTGGTGAGCCTGTACTCGCAATTGGTTCGCCATTTGGTTTTGATTATTCCGCTTCTGCCGGAATCGTTAGTGCCAAAATGCGCAACATGATGGGTGAAACTGCAGTACCTTTCATCCAGACAGATGTAGCATTGAACCCGGGTAATTCAGGGGGTCCTCTGTTTAACCAGCGTGGTGAAGTAGTCGGTGTTAACTCACGGATCTTTAGTGGAACCGGTGGGTATATGGGCTTGTCCTTCTCGATTCCGATTGATGTGGCAATGGAAGTTGCAGATCAGCTGAAAAAGAATGGTAAAGTGACCCGCTCTTATCTGGGCGTGAGTTTGCAGGATATCGACCGTAACCTTGCTGAATCTTATAACCTGCCTAAGCCTGAAGGTTCCTTGGTGACTCAGGTTGCGCCAAATTCACCGGCTGCACGTGCGGGTCTGCGTGCCAGTGATGTGATCTTAAAATACAATGGTACCCCAATCTCACGTACCAGCGAGTTGTTGAACTATTTGAACCGTACTGCACCTCAGCAGCAGGTACAACTTGAAATCTTGCGTGATGATAAACGTCGTAGTATTGCAGCGACTTTAAGTGCGGCACCAGATGATACCCCAGCAAAAGCAAGCACACAGGCTCAACCCAGCAAAGGGCCAGTGATCGGGGTTTCAATTCGTGACCTCAGTCCAGCAGAGTTAGCGAGTCTGGAAATCAAAGGTGGTGTGGTGATTCAGGATGTACGTCCGGGTGGTATTGCAGCACAGGCACGAATCATGCCGAATGATGTGATCACGCAAATTAATAACCAGACAGTACTGAATTCAAATCAGTTTGTGCAAGAGGTGTCTGAACTGAAAAAGGGTAGCATCGCGCGTGTCACCTTGATTCGTCAGGGGCAGCTTGCTGTGGTCGGGATGCGTATCTCATAAAATTGCTAGATTTTTGTGAAAGACCGCTTGTATAAGCGGTTTTTTATTTTTTGCAATTTACCCCAGCGATAAATTCGGTAGACTCTATAACCTTAAAATCATGGGAAGGATAACAGCACAGTGAGCGGTATTTTTGATCTTGCTTTAAAGGTTCAAGCCAACCATATTGATGGATTAGGTCATGTGAACAATGTGATCTATGTGCAATGGATGCAGGATGTCGCATCAGCTCATATTGAAAAACTGGGCTTGGGACTCAAGCAATATGTAGAGCTGAAACATGCCATGGTTGCTGTTGAGCATCAGGTGCAATACCGTAAGGCAGCTTTTGAGGGAGACGAGATTATTCTGCGCACCTGGCTTAATGATATCAATGCCTTGTATTCATTTAGACAATACGCATTTTATCGACCACAGGATCAGATTCTGTTGTTTACTGGAAGTACCCAATGGGCCTGTATCGAAATGGCCACCGGACGTCCCAAACGCATGTCACCGACATTTACCCAAGCATATCAGCCACTTTCAGAACATATAAATCCTTTTGATTTTTCCACTTTATATCTGGATTGAAAAGATTATGCTCTCTAGCCTGATCAGGATATCGGTCTAGCATTGAGGAGTAAATGGAGCTGGGGAGCTATTTTCTAATCATGGTGATCCAGATTTCATCTGACTGAGGTGTACGCGACCTAGGGAATAAAGGAAAAAATATAATTCTTTTTCTAGATCACCATTCTGCTATAATCCTTCGCAATTTCTATTCGGCTTTTGTTATGTAATATTTTTAAATTACATAGCGTGTTTTTTCTCAAGGTAACCCATGGCGCAAGCTAAAAAATCTGTTGATATTAAAAACATTCGTAACTTCTCGATTATTGCGCACATTGACCACGGTAAATCGACCCTAGCGGATCGCTTTATTCAAACTTGTGGCGGCTTGCAAGATCGTGAAATGCAGGCTCAAGTCCTTGACTCAATGGAGCTTGAGCGCGAACGTGGGATTACCATTAAAGCCACTTCGGTAACCTTGTACTATACGCATCCCAACGGTCAAGAGTATCAATTGAACTTTATTGATACACCGGGACACGTCGACTTCTCGTATGAAGTCTCACGCTCCCTTGCTGCCTGTGAAGGTGCCTTGCTGGTTGTAGATGCTGCGCAGGGCGTAGAAGCACAGTCTGTTGCTAACTGCTATACCGCAATTGAACAAGGTCTGGAAGTACTTCCGGTACTGAACAAGATCGACTTGCCGCAAGCTGAACCTGAACGTGTCATTCAGGAAATTGAAGACATTATCGGGATTGAAGCCACAGAAGCGCCGACCTGTTCTGCAAAAACAGGTTTAGGTATTGAAGGTGTGCTTGAAACACTGGTCAATGTAATTCCTGCACCTGAGGGTGATCGCGAAGCGCCATTACAAGCGCTGATTGTGGATTCATGGTTTGATAACTACCTTGGTGTAGTTTCTCTGGTTCGGGTCAAGCAGGGTCGAGTGCGTAAAGGCGACAAGATGTTGATCAAATCAACTGGTCAAACGCATATTATTACTTCTGTAGGTATCTTTAACCCGAAACATACTGAAACCGGTATGCTGGAAGCGGGTGAAGTTGGTTTTGTCATTGCCGGTATCAAAGATATTTTCGGTGCGCCAGTCGGTGATACGATTACCTTGGCAACCACACCTGAAGTGGCAACATTGCCAGGCTTTAAAAAGGTGAAACCACAGGTTTATGCCGGTCTATTCCCGATTGATGCCAGCGATTTTGAACCTTTCCGTGAAGCATTGCACAAGCTGCAAATCAATGACTCGGCTTTGTTCTTTGAACCTGAAAGTTCAGATGCGCTCGGTTTTGGTTTCCGCTGTGGTTTCTTGGGCATGCTGCACATGGAAATCGTACAGGAGCGTCTGGAACGCGAGTATGATCTTGACCTGATTTCTTCTGCGCCAACCGTAATTTATGAAGCGGTGATGAAGAATGGTCAGACGATTTATATCGACAGTCCATCCAAAATGCCGGATGGTTCAACGGTTGAAGATTTACGTGAACCGATTGCTGAGTGTCATATTCTGGTACCGCAAGAATACTTGGGTAACGTCATGACGTTATGTGTTGAGCGCCGTGGTGTGCAAAAAGACATGAAGTTTATGGCGAATCAGGTTTCCATTACTTTCGAAATTCCAATGGCCGAAGTGGTCATGGACTTCTTTGATAAATTGAAGTCTTGTTCACGTGGTTTTGCATCACTGGACTATAACTTTGTCCGTTTTGAAAGCTCATCTTTAGTCAAAGTAGATGTCTTGATCAATGGGGAAAAAGTCGATGCTTTGGCGATGATCTGTCACCGTAATGATGCACGTCATCGTGGTATTGCACTGGTTGAAAAAATGAAAGACCTGATTCCACGTCAAATGTTTGATGTCGCGATTCAGGCGGCAATTGGTGCGCAAATCATTGCACGTTCGACTGTAAAAGCGATGCGTAAAAACGTATTGGCGAAGTGTTATGGTGGTGACGTGTCACGTAAGAAAAAACTTCTATCTAAACAGAAAGAAGGTAAGAAACGCATGAAACAGGTGGGTAGCGTAGAAATCCCGCAAGAAGCGTTCTTAGCTGTATTAAAAGTCGAACGCTAAAATAATAAGGATATAAGCCCATGGATTTTGATTTTAATTTAATTCTTGTTCCTGCGACCCTGTTTTTTGTCGCAGTGTGGTTGCTAGACAAGTTTGTTTTGAAGCAAAGACAAACCCGAGGCAAAGGCCATGAGAATTTCATTATCACCTGGGCTTATGACTTTTGGCCGGTGCTGGCCATCGTGCTGGTACTGCGTTCTTTTTTATACGAACCTTTTAATATTCCGTCCGATTCGATGGTGCCGACGCTGGAAACCGGCGATTTTATTCTGGTGAATAAATTTGACTATGGCATCAAACTGCCTATGGTCAATACCAAAATTATTGATACCGGCAGTCCGGAACGTGGTGATGTGGCGGTATTCCGTTATCCACCGCAACCGACCATCAGTTATATCAAGCGTATTGTCGGCTTGCCAGGCGATCATATTGTTTATGATCATGGCCAGTTGAGCATTAATGGTGAAAAAGTAGCGAAAGTTCCAGTAAAATTTAGCCGCGAAAAAGACCGTTTAGATACTCCAAATGCCATTTACCATAAAGAAACTCTGGGTGAGCATACCTTTACCATGCGTGAGCTGGAAGGCGTGAATATCGCTCGTCAGGCACCTTTTATTAACTACTTGGAAAATGGTAAATATTCAGGTGAAAATGGTTTATATTGGGAAGTGAAAGTACCAGAAGGTCATTACTTTGCGATGGGGGATAATCGCGATCAGAGTGCTGACAGTCGTTTCTGGGGGCTTGTTCCGGAAGAAAACTTAACAGGTCGTGCCTTCTATATCTGGATGCATAAAGAACCTGGCTTTAAATTGCCATCGTTTGGTCGAAACGGAACAATCGATTAATTGTTTCAATCAGGAAAATAAAAATGAGACATCAACAAGGTGCTTCTTATATTGGGGTTTTAATTGCAATCGTGGGCTTTGCATTTCTTGCAAAAGTGGCGATTGCGGTGTGGGGACCATACTTCGATGATCGTATGGTCGATGGTGAGATTGAGGCGCTGTTAAAAAGTGCTCCACCTAATATAACGCCAGAAACATTCCGTCAACAGATGAGTCAGCGTTTAGAAATGAATAATATTCGTGATCTGAAGTTTGACGAAATTGCCAAAGTCACCAATACCGATGGTTTACAGGTGCACAAGAATTATGAAATTCGTAAAAATTTCATAATGAATATCGATTTAGTGATGAAGTTTGAGAAAGAGTTTGATCAAAGCACAGTTAAAGCTAAATGATGAACGTCTTGCCAAACGGATCGGCTATCAGTTTAAACAGGCTGATTTGCTGAAACTGGCATTGACTCACCGTTCAGTCAGTCATAAACACAACTACGAGCGCCTGGAATTTCTGGGCGATTCTCTTTTAGGGATGATCATTGCGAATTATCTTTTTAATGCCTATCCGAGTGAAAACGAAGGCCGGTTGACGCGTATGCGTGCCACCTTGGTTCGTCAGGAAGCATTAGGAAAAATCGCCAATGATTTAAAACTGAGCCAGAATTTAATTCTCAGTACCGGTGAATTGAAATCTGGCGGTCATCATCGTGAGTCTATACTGGCAGATACGGTAGAAGCCATTATTGGTGCAATCTATGTCGACTGCGGTGATCTCACTGTGCTAGAACCGATTGTGTTAAAATGGTACGAGCCATATTTGGATCATATTGGGCCGACAGATCAGCTTAAAGACCCTAAATCTCGCTTACAAGAGTATTTACAAGCACGTAAGAAACCTCTCCCAGTTTACGAGGTTGTAGATATTCAAGGTGATGCCCCCAATCAGCATTTTAAAGTGGAATGCCAGATTGCGGGATTGCCGACCATGCAAGGCGAAGGCGCGAGCCGCCGTTTTGCTGAACAAGCCGTTGCGGCGGATATTTTGAAACTTTTGGAGCATAAGTCTTAATGACTACTCATTCCGATCACATTGATGCTGATCACGAGTCGCAAAGCGACAGTCACGACCTTATTAGTCAATTTTTTAGTGCACAAGGCACCGAAATCCCATCGGATTATCGCAGTGGTTTTGTTGCCATTGTAGGTCGCCCGAATGTGGGTAAATCTACCTTAATGAACCATATTCTGGGTCAGAAGCTTTCAATTACCTCACGTAAACCGCAAACCACACGTCATAAAATCGTGGGGATTGATTCACGTGAAAAATCTCAGGCTGTATTTGTCGATACACCGGGGATGCATAAAAAAGAAGTCCGTGCCATCAATAAAATGATGAACCGTGCGGCACATTCGGCTTTGCGTGATGTGAACCTGGTTTTATTCGTGGTGGATGCACAAAAGTGGACGCCAAACGATGATCTGGTTCTGGAAAAGCTAAAAAATGCTGAAATGCCAGTGATTCTAGTGATCAACAAGCTGGATACTTTTGAAAACAAGAATGAAGCTCTGCCGCTGATTCGTGAACGCGAAAAGCTGATGAACTTTGCGGAAATCGTACCGGTATCTGCACTTCGTGGTGCCAATCTTGAACATTTACGTGACACGATTGCCAAGTATCTTCCGTTCCAGCCACCACTGTATTCACTGGATCAACTGACCGATCGTTCAGAGCGTTTCCTGGCGTCTGAAATTATCCGTGAAAAGATCATGCGTCAGCTGGGTGAAGAGCTTCCATACGATTTGACCGTTCAGATCGAATCATTCAAAACTGAAGAGCCGGTCTTGAATGAAAAAACCGGTCGTATGAAAGCAGCCTGTACCTATATTGATGCCACGATTTTTGTTGATCGTCCGAGCCAAAAAGCCATTGTGATTGGCGAAAAAGGTGTCAAACTGAAAAAAATCGGTATGGATGCGCGTCTCGACATGGAAAAAATGTTCGAGCAAAAAATCATGCTGACCCTTTGGGTGAAAGTCAAAGGTGGCTGGTCTGATGATGAGCGTGCATTAAAAAGCTTAGGTTATAGTGATATCTAAGCGATAAGCTTGATAAGACCCTTCGAGGAATCTGTGATGATGAAAGTGTTGGCAGTGGTTGCATGTGTTTTATTTCTGCAAGGCTGTATTCATAAAGTGGTCACGGTTCCTGTCAAGGTGGCTTATAAAACCACAAAAGTCGCAGTCAAAGGTACTGCGGCTGTTGTGGGTGCAGTGATCCCGGATGGGGATGACGAAGAAGATGATAAAAAATCAAAAAAAGATAAGGATTAAAGTACCCGCTTATGCGTAATGAAGTACTGCATGGCTATTTGATTCATCATCGTAAGTACCGTGAACGCAGTCATATTGTGCATTTATTTACCCAAGAATATGGCAGGGTAGATGGTATTCTCAGGCAAATGCCACCACCACAGTATCAGCCCATTCGCTTGCAGGCTTCAGGTAAATCCGAACTCAAAAATTTTACTAAACTGGAAATTGTCAATCAGCCGATTTTCTTTTTTGGCGATGCCTTTTTCTCAGGTTTTTATCTGAATGAAATCCTGTTGCGGTTATGTCCTTTAGAAGTCGAAATGCCGCAAACTTTTGCCAAATATGCTGAGACCTTAACTGCATTACAGCAATTATCCGTACAATCTAATCCAAATTTATATTTAAAACAGATCTTGCGCCAGTTTGAGTATGTTTTGCTGGAAGAACTCGGTTATGGTCTGGATTTTTCGGTAGATGCCAATCAGGCGCAGATTGATCCACAACAGCACTATTATTTTCAGCTCAATGCCGGCTTTATGCCATCGGCCAAAGCCTTACGCTCCACCCTATCTGGTCAACAGATTTTAAGCATGTTGACGCATGAAAATGGTGGGGATTTTAATCCGGAACAGTTACAATTACTGACGAAACTGTATCGACAGGTGATCACGGCCTTGCTTGGTGATCGACCATTAAAAAGTCGACAACTCTGGATTCAAAACTCTCAATCTCAATCGTAGTTAGGAAAAGATTATGGCTGCATTACTTGGTGTCAATATTGACCATGTCGCAACATTAAGACAAGCACGTGGTACGACGTACCCAGACCCAGTCAATGCTGCATTGATCTGCGAACAGGCAGGGGCAGAAGGCATTACCTTGCACTTGCGTGAAGACCGTCGCCACATTCAGGATGACGATGTGCGTCGTATGCGTCCTGCGTTAAAAACCCGTATGAACCTTGAGTTGGCGGTAACAGATGAAATGATCGCCTTTGCCAAGGAAATCAAGCCTCAGCATGTTTGCTTTGTTCCTGAAAAACGTCAGGAAGTGACCACTGAAGGTGGTCTGGATGTCGTGGGTAATTTTGATGCTGTAAAAGCCGCGACTCAAGAGCTGGAAGCCATTGGTTGTGATGTATCTTTATTTATTGATGCCGATTTTGCACAAATTGATGCAGCAGTTGCTTGTGGTGCACCGACGATTGAGATTCACACAGGCGCCTATGCCGATGCAGAAACGCCAGAAGCGCAACAAGCGGAACTTGAACGCATTGTGAAAGGTGCTGAATATGCTGCATCTAAAGGTCTGGTAGTGAATGCAGGTCATGGTTTAAATCTGGATAATGTAACGCCAATCGCCGCGATTCCACAGATTCATGAGCTCAATATTGGTCATTCTTTAATTGCGGATGCGGTATTTGTCGGTCTGGCACAAGCGGTTCAGCAAATGAAAGCCGTGATTAAGTCAGCGCGTTAAGATTAGAGTGGTTATGTCGAATATTAATTATGATGAACTGATGCAGCCGGTGATTGCGTTCCTCGGTTGTGAAACACCACAAGCATGGCTGGATATGGCAGTCGAAAATCTTGAAATCTTAATGCAAGATCATGCCAACTGTGAAAAAAAAGCAGCCAGCACGGCCATGAACCTGATGTTCCGCTATAGTTATTTTGTTGATCTACAGGTAAAGCTTGCACAGCTGGTGCGTGAAGAAATGCTGCATTATGAGCAAGTACTTGAATTGATGAACAAGCGCGGTCAGGCTTGGCAGAACTTGAGTGCAGGGCGTTATGCTGGTGGTTTGCGTAAGGAAATCCGCACTTTTGAGCCTGAAGCCTTGATTGATGTCTTGGTGATTGGTGCCTTTGTGGAAGCGCGTTCCTGTGAGCGTTTCTACGCGCTTGCTTCGCGTGTTGATGATGAGTTGGCACGTTACTACCGTTACCTGCTCAAATCCGAATCTCGCCATTTTGAAGACTATTTGGCTTTGGCAATGGATGTGGCAACCACAGCAAAACTGAAAAATCCGAAAGAGGATATTCAGGAGCGAATCTTACATATTCGTGAAGTTGAAAAACAGCTAATTCTCGCGCCTGATGAAACTTTCCGTTTTCATAGCGGTGTTCCGGCTCAAGCGGCTTAATCTCGGTGACAGTTTAAAAATCCTCCATGCATGGGGGATTTTTTATATCTCAAAATTTTGAAAAGAGGGGTATTTATATATCGAATTTTATGAGGGATTGAAAATAATTATTCATTTTAAATAGTTGAAAATAACAAGCCGTCAAATTTTAAGATAATAAAAAAGCCCACTTCATGATGAGTGGGCTTTCTTGAATTTGGCTCTCCAACCTGGGCTCGAACCAGGGACCTGCGGATTAACAGTCCGTCGCTCTACCGACTGAGCTATTGGAGAATCTGAAAGCGATTATAGAGAGATTTTGACGGGGGTCAAGCAAAAATTATCATATTTATTATAAATACAGCTTGTCTGTTTTTAATTTGGGCAATTGCATAAATTTTACGAAAAATACTTGTCAGAATAAATTTCACTTGCTAGATTAAAACCATAAAGTCGTTTGACCAAATGGTCAAACAGTGTGGATTTAAACCTACTTGCCAGCACAAAAATGGCTAAATCGGAGACAGCGAATGAATACGCTCAGCATCCCTCAAATTTTCTCTCAACTGGCTTATTATCAAGAAAACTATCTGCAAATTATTGCCGATCCTACACAGTATTATATCCCGGTTAAAGACGCTCATATCACGCTATGGCCTTTGGCGCAAAAATCACTTTATTTAGGTGATTTGCTGCAATTATGGTTTGCAGAAAAATGGTTGGTAGAAACTGAAAGTCAATTTAACTTTGAAGTTTTCCTGAATGCAGACTATCTGAAAGAGCAAGGCAAAGACCTTTATATCTATGCCATTTCTGGCAATCTTTTGACAGGTACTAATCAGTCTAAAGCGTGGCAAGCCTCAACAACACAAACACAAGATGTGGAATTAGCCAATGTTTCCAAGCATTATTTTGAGTTTCAAGGCTTAACTCGACCACGCTTGTCATTTGTTAAAGCAGGGCAGGCGAAAAGTAATATTATTTAAATGAAGTGTCTGATGAATTGTACAGGCTACCAATATTCATTCAGTCCGAATAATCATACAGGTCGCAGTGGCATGAGCATACAGGCGACCTTCTTCATCCAGAATCTGACCTTCAGAAATACCTAAATTTCTACTGAGATTAATTGATTTTCCTACGGCTTTCAGTGGCTGATTCTGAGGTATGGGGCGGCACATCTTTACATTCAGATCAATGGTGCCATAACCGACACCTGCTTCAAGTAAAGTATGAATCGCGCAGCCTGTCACGGTATCCAAAACGGTTGCAGCAAAACCACCATGGACGCCGCCAAGCGGATTTAAATGTCGATGATCAGCTTTTACCTTAAATTCTACATGTCCGCTTTTAATCACTGCTGGTTGCATCGACATGGTTTCGCTAATACTTGGGGCCGGGATTTTTTCATCACGCATCGCTTCCAGTAATGCTAAACCGCTCATTTCTTTTGGGTTCATTATGCTTTTCCTGTCATTGTTCTTAAGTTGTTGAGGTTTAATTCAAAATTGTGACATCGCTAATAGCAATTTGGTATAGGAATGGCGGATTATTTTGTAAGAAGTCCATTGCCTGCACCTGAGTAAAGTCATTTTATAAAAAAATAAGAAATAGAATGATTTATGGCAGGATACTGGTATACATTTCTAATGAAATATCTCAGTTCTAAATAATCTGCCAAAAAACGAATCTTATAAAAGAATCTTAGATTAGCATTTGAAGT